>JBDKHP010000468.1:0-10063 GCA_039797645.1 Bacteroidota bacterium | reverse complement strand
CTACTTGCCGCGATCCGGGCTAGTTGGAACCGCAGCACCATCTGCCACGCCGCAGGTACGCCGGGCCGATACTTGCGGTTAGCCTGCGGCCATGGAACATACCCCTTGTCTCACCAACCCTAGCTACCAACCAAAGTCAAGGTAAAATGCCATTTTGTTTGCCGCAAAACTGTTCAAAAAAACGTTGAGCAATTGCTATAGGGTAGCCGCAAACGATACAAATCGAAACGCCCCCCTTTTTACCAGTCGGCAGCAACGGGTTCTGTGAAAAACATAAATACCCAACAACCGACAAAAAAGCACCACTTTATTTCCCGTATTTATACAACTAGCTAAAACCTCGTTCACGTTTAATACGCTCATAGGCTTGGTTAAGCTTGGTGAATTTTTCTTCAGCAGTCAGGCGGAAATCCTCACCAAGGTACGAAACTTTGTCGGGATGGTACATATTTGCCATAGCACGGTAAGCTTTCTTTATTTCGGTTTCCGTTGCCCCAGGCGTAATCCCGAGGGCTTCATAATCGGTATTCGTTGTTTTGTGGGTGAAAGATTGTAACGAAGTGAAATCCGATTGCGAAATGCCAAGTTTTTGTGCAATTTCTTCTATCAGCAGCACTTCCGAAGGGTGAAGTTCACCATCGGCCATTGCAATCCCAAACAAGAAGTGCAGGAGCTGTAGCCGCGACGGATAATCTAGGTGCTGTGCTATTTGGTGACAAACTTCGTGTGTGGGGATTTCCTGTTTTAGTAACTCTCGCAGCATCAGAGAGGCTTCGAGCGCTGTCTCCTCGCCAAAACTTGCAACGAGGTTTGTTTTTACATAATCTAATTCCGACCTGCGTACTACGCCATCGGCCTTCATCATTGCAGCTACCAGAACAAGCATACTGGCTACAAAATCGCCTGTGGTAGTCTTGGTTACAGGGCGCGAGAGAATTAGGCCAGGCTGTTCGTCGAGGTAATAACCTATTGCAAAGCCTATAAGTCCGCCTATAGGTCCCAGAAAGGCCCAGCCAAGGCCACCGCCAATCCATTTAGCAAATTTTGCCATATCGTGTGTGTGTTAAGTTTAGGGTTTCGTGAATTTGAAGAACTTGTGGTATTAAGGGTGTATTGTTGTCGTTGGTAATTATGTATTGCGCAAGCGTAATTTTACGTGCATCGTCCCACTGATTGGCAATCCTTTTTTCCACAGCTTCGGCTGAACTCCCGTCTCTACGTAAGCAACGCGCTATCCGTAGAGCCACTGGGGCAGTTACCAGTATGTTTGCATCTAGGTGCTTGTATCCACCATTTTCGAAAAGTATTGCAGCTTCTTTAATTACGTACGCATACGGTTCATATTGAAGTGCCCACTTGCTGAAATCCTCATCAACGCGGGGGTGTACAATAGCGTTGACTATCGCAAGCGCATTCGTATCGTTAAAAATAATGTTGGCAAGCGCAGCTTTGTTAAGCCCCCCCGATGGCAAATATATGGTAGCACCGAAGCGAATTATAAGAGCTTCACGAATCTCGGGGTTTGATTCCATGAGAAGTTTTGCACGCATATCAGCGTTGTATATGGGAATGTGTAGGAGTTTGAATATTTGACAGATTGTAGATTTTCCGCTCCCAATACCACCTGTTATTCCAATTCTTTGTGTCATATTCTTGGTTTTTAGTTTATTTGTTTACAAGAATGTACTCTACTTTTCGAGGTGTTATTTCTTGAACATCAACTATTTGTGGTGTTTTGTCAATATGTACGCGTATGCGATTGTGCATACTTGTTTTAATGTCGTGGTAATCTAAGTGGGCGGCAAAATCGTTCATACTAATTTTGTTATAGTCGGCAATGCCTACAAAATATCGGATACGTATGTATGCCGGAAACGGTGTGAGTTGAATATTATTTGGGCAATTGATAATGCTCAAAGGGATCGATATGTCGTTTTCGGTAAATTTTTCTATCGGGTTTCGTAGCTCAACGGCAAATTGGGCGCATTGTACATTTTCGGGAATTATGAGGTTTATGGTTTGTGTAGTGAAATTATCCTTCGTGAAGGTGAGTTTTTCAGTATATAATTCGTTTATGTTTGCTATTACATCTTTGCTACCCGAAATATATACGCTGTCGGGGATTATTGATGGAAAGGGTTTTACCCGGTACGGCATTTTTAGTTTCATATCGTAGCTCAACCGAATGGGTACTTTTTTGTTTACCGATTTTGTAAAGCTAAAATATAGGGTATCGGGTTTTATTTTGGAGAGTTGAATGAGCGAACCGAGTTGTTCGGATATTTTGTCGTTCAGGAAATTAGTGAGTACGTATAGGGATAGCGAATCGGTTTTGGAGGTGCGTACGAGGGGGCATTGTTGGTAATCTATGGTGAGTGCTTCGAGGTTAGGCGTAAGTTTATAGTAGAGTAGTGAATAACCTAGTGCTTCTATTTGGAGGTCGATTTCGGTAGGGAGTTGGTTGTTGAGTGCTAATTTATCGGGTAGGTTTTTGTAACGAACAGGGAATGCTACGGTGTCGGTATATTTTTGAGAAAGCGTGCTTAAAAACCACAGTATCGACGAAAGAAGCACAAAAAATGCAAAAGTGAATGTCTTTGGCCCTGGTTTGAGGATGTGTTTTGTAAAATTCTTTTTTATATCCACGGTTGTTTTTTTTTGTGCAGGATCTTACCTGTTGTATTGTTTTATTCTTTGGTTACAAAGGTAGGTGTCCGTAAGAAACTTACAACTGGTTCGGTGTGCATTTTGATTGATATTCCTTAAATTTACAAAAAAAACAGTGGGCTTTGAGAATTATATTGGTGGTTACCTTGTGGTAAATGGTGCTGAAGCGGCTTTGGCTGTGTTGCTACGTTTAGAAGATGTTCAATGGCAAGAGTGGCCTCCATTTCCGCGCCAAGCGTTTGCTTTTTCAGCTGAAAGCGATGCAATGTATAAGGGTAAGTGTTTGATTCACTTTGGTTTGTGTGTGAAGGATTTGCATGATTGGCTGGATGTGTGGGTGGCGAAGTTTGAGCTTTTTGTGTATGGGATTGAGGCCTGCGAGGAGGCTTTTGTGGTGGCGTCGGTTACGGTGTTTCGGTCGTACGATTTTGCGGGAAAGTTCTATTATGTGTGGCGCAAAAATCTGGACGGTACGTGGGCTACTGAATCTACGAAGGGGAATGGATTGAATTCGAGTGTGAATTAGTGGTAAAAGTGAAATTTCTTCGGGATTTTGATGGATTGTTGATGCTGTTGGGGTGTGGCTGTCGGTAATACGTGTTTTTTTTCAGGATTGGGAATCGCAGTGCGCGGCATGGCCACAGGCCAATGTAAAGGGCTTGCCCAGCGTACCAATGGCGTTACAGATGTTGCTGCGGCTACAACTAGCCCGGATCGCGGCAAGTAGCCCACAGCGACGTGACGCAGTGCCCTTTTGTACAGCGGTTTGATTGAAATACTTAGGCGGCCAACTGAATTCGTACCCGTGCGCGAGGACTACTGCTAAGAGCCGGTAGCCGCCTTTACAAATATTGTTGGGCTACAGCTCCTTATTATTTTTTTTGTTTTTCTAATTGTCTTTCTTTTAGGTATTTATATGCTTGTAGAAACCCGAGTTCGGACTGGTGTAGAACTCGGGTTTCGGGGGTATTATTGTAGGAAGTTTACTTCGGTGTACGATTCGTTGAAGGCTCTTTCTACTTCGCTCAGGGTGCTGCGGACGCGATATACTTGGGAATCCCAACGTTGCCTATCGGCGGGTGTTACGTTGCGGAAGGGGCAGGGGCGTTCGGTTTCTTTGCGGAAATCGGAGTAAAAACTGCTGAGTTGGTTGCTCAGACGGTTGTAGGAGCGTATTTGAACGTTGATTTTTTGGGCGAGTAGGTCTATTTCTTTGAGCCGGTCGGTTACTTGTTCTTTGTTGAAGGTTTTTTCATCGCCGAGTATGTAGTCGAAGTATTTTTCGATGTCTGCGTCGAATTGGCTGTAATTCTGGTTTTTGCTTAGGTCGATGATGGTTTGTCTTTCTACGACGACTTTTGAGAAGCTTAGGAAATCGACAAATAAGGTTAGGACTTCGTCGTTGAGTCCTTTTGAGGTGAGGTAAACGTCGGATATTTTTTTGTTGAGCATGAGGGTGCGGGTGTTCTGTTCTTCTACGTCTTCAAAAAAGGATTTTGCTTCGAGGTAGAGGGCAATGCCTTTGGTTTGCTCATTTTTTACGTCGCGCTCGCGGACGAAGGTGAGTAGGCGTTCGGAGCTGAAGCCTTTGGTTACGAGAGATTTAAAGCTGTCCACTACTTTTGAAATGGCTCCGCCGGTGAATATGTCGCCTACTCCGATGGCAATATTGAGTGGGTTTTCGATTTTTTTATAGAAGCTCTGCAGGCGGCCTTGTACCTGATCGGCATAGAAGAGTGTGTCGATGGTTTCGAGCCGGGGGAAGAGGATGTTGCGCATTTGGGTGAATTTCTCGTAGCGGAGTGGGTTGCCCAGTTGGTTGAAATCGCCGAGGGTGCTTGCTGTGCCTGATACGATTTTTATCATATTGGTTTTGTCGTAGAGCATTCCCATGGTCTTGATGCGTTTTTTGTAGAGCAATTTGAAGGAGTTTACGAGTTTTTTTGCGTCTTCGTATCCGGCATTTTCCATGAGCTGACGGAAGTGCTTCTCGCGTTCGGCACGCATTTGCTCTTGTTGCTGCTGCTGTAGGATGATTCTTTCGGCCTCGGAACTGATTTCGTTCACGGTGATGTCGTCGAGGTAGAGTGGGGTAGTGGTGCCAATCGGATCGAAGCTTAGTTTTACGAAATATTGATCTAACTGGTTGATATTCGCCGTTTTTGTGTAGAAATCGCTGAGTGCGGGTTCTGTGGCAAACTCGTCGATGGTTTTCCATTGTTTGTCGTTTGCAAAATCTAGCCCCGTACCAATTGATACGCGGACGTTCCAGATGCCTGGGCCGGCGCTCATCAGGGCGAAGTCGATTTTACCCATTCGTTTGTTGGGCATTTTGTAGATCAGATAGCTTTGCTTTTCTATTTTGATACTTCGGCTGCCGCTACGGCGGTGTAGGGTATCGAGTTGGAGGGAGTTACCAGCGTACCAAAATCGCTCTAGGGCTTTGTTGGTGGTGTAACTTTCAAAATTGTCCTGAAATATTTGCGCTTGTAGGGCAATGCCGAATAGGGTGAATAACACCAGTAGAATGTTCTTTTTCATTTGGAGACGTTTTTTAGATCCGAAAACACCTTCCAAAATTAGTCAAATTGTGGCAAAATTTTGTGGTATCATTAAAAATTGCCGCATCGCTTTGTTTGGTTTTTTATGGCTATTGCGAGTGTGTTAGCTTATTTACCCACAAGTATTTGTAAAGATGCAGGTTGGATTCTGATTTTAATTTCAGTGCCGAGTTCTACGGCTTCGCCGTCTATGTGTCCAAATATGGGCTGTTTGCTACGAATTGTGGCTTCTTTGCATTTGTAGCCAGTGTAGTATCGTGAGTTTTGTAAGTTCTTGGCAAATAAACGCGTAGCCATTACGGGGGCGTAATATAGCGGCGTTGGTCTGATCACTGTGATGTCGAATATGCCGTCGTCAACTTTGGCGAGTGGTGCGATGTGGGCATTGTTGCCAAATTGGCTCGAATTGGCAACACTCACCAAAAGAGCTTCGTGGAGTGTGCTTTTGCCGTCGATAATTATTTCGTAGGTGTTGGGTCTGTAATTCCAATATTCGTGGAGTGTGAGGTTTATATAGGCCTTGAAGCCACGATCCTGTAGTCCTGCAAATTTGTGTGCAATGTATCCATCGAAACCAGCACCTGCTACATTTACAGATAATTCATTGTTTATAAGGAGTGTATCTATTGTTTTGATCGTCTCTTTTGCTAACAGTTCGATGGCTTTCTTGGGCGACATGGGGATGTTGAGATAGCGTGCTAAGCCGTTGCCCGAGCCAAATGGGATAATTCCGAGTACTGAATCTGTACCAATTATGCCCTTTGCTACTTCGTTTACGGAGCCGTCGCCACCCACTGCCACGATGTATTTGTAGTTTTGGCTCGCAATTTTAGCAAGTTCGGATGCATGTTTGGGAGCCTCGGTAAACTGAAATACGGGTTCAAATTTTGAATGGTCGAGGTAGTTGCGAACCCACTCTTGTATGTGTCGCTGTGCACCGTTTCCGGATACCGGATTCACAATGAATACAATTTTTTGCATCTATTCTTACGCGTTACGATTTTGTACAGATAAAAAAAGACCATCTCAGCAAAGAGATGGTCTGTGGTTATGTTTTCTGAAATTAAATCTACTTCACTGCATTGATAATTGCTTCGAATGCTTGTGGGTGGTTGGCTGCTAAATCTGCCAAAACCTTACGGTTTAGTGAAATTCCTTTTTTGTGAACTTTACCAATGAACTCCGAGTACGACATGCCATACTGACGAGCACCTGCATTGATACGCTGAATCCAAAGACCGCGGAAATCGCGTTTTTTGAGTTTGCGACCTACGTAAGCGTAGCCCAAACCTTTTTCGACTGTGTTTTTTGCAACAGTCCACACGTTTTTACGTGCGCCATAGTTACCTTTGGCTAATTTTAAAATTTTCTTTCTTCTTGCTCTTGAAGCAACGGCATTTACTGACCTAGGCATAATTTTTTGGTTTATGAACTTTCAGCGACCCATTAAGGTACTCTAGTTAAAGCTGAAAAATTCGTTTGTTCAATACTGTGATAAAAAAACGACTATTTAAGAGCTAACAAGCGTAAGATGCTTTTTTCGTCAGCTTTGTGCACCAATGTCATGTGCGTTAAGTTACGCTTTTGTTTAGTTTCCTTTTTAGTAAGGATGTGACTTTTAAAAGCGTGTTTTCTTTTAATTTTACCCGAGCCAGTGAGTTTAAACCTCTTTTTTGCCCCCGAGTTGGTTTTCATTTTAGGCATTTTCTGTCATTTAAAAAGTTCAACAATAAAAGTAGAAAACATAAAAGGAGATACAGTGCAGTACACCGTATCTCATTATCATTTAGTTCGTTATAGAACTCTATTTCTTTTTCACTGGAGCCAGCAGAATTGTCATCCGCTTACCCTCAAGCTGAGGCATTTGCTCCACTTTTCCCCATTCTTCTACTTCCTGAGCCATTCTTAACAAGATGATTTCACCTTGCTCTTTGAACACGATCGAACGTCCTTTAAAGAAAACGTAAGCTTTCACTTTCGCGCCCTCTTCTAGGAATTTCTGGGCATGCTTTACTTTAAAGTTGAAGTCATGGTCGTCGGTCTGAGGTCCGAAACGGATCTCTTTCACGATTACCTTCGTCGATTTAGATTTCATTTCCTTCTGTTTCTTCTTCTGTTGATAAAGAAACTTCTGGTAATCAATCACTTTACACACAGGCGGATTCGCCTCTGGTGCAATTTCTACTAAATCGAGTTCCAACTCTTGAGCCATTCGCAAAGCATCTTCTATTGAGAAAATGCCAGGCTCGTCCAAGTTGTCACCAACTACGCGAACTACTTTTGCACGAATTTGTCTGTTCAGCCTGTTTGCCGATTTCAGTGCATTGTTTTTATCGCGCTGTGAATCTCTGGGATTTCTATTTGGCGGTGCTATAGTACAACCCTCCCTCCGTTAGTTAATTAATAGGTTTTAATAAGTCTTCGATTGCCTTGTTTATGTGTTCCTTAAACTCCTCAACCATCATCGAGCCTTGGTCGCCTTCGCCTTGCTTTCTTACAGCAATGGTGCCAGTTTCCTGCTCTTTTTCACCCACAACGAGTAGATACGGAATACGTTTCATTTCTGCGTCACGTATTTTTCTTCCAATCTTTTCACTGCGTGTGTCAATGAGGGTGCGAATTTCGGAATTATTAAGCAATTTCAAAACTTTTTCTGCATATTCGTGATACTTTTCGCTGATTGGCAGAATTATAGCCTGATCTGGGGTGAGCCACAATGGGAATTTACCCGCAGTATGCTCAATCAGTACAGCCACAAAACGTTCCATCGAACCAAAAGGCGCACGGTGTATCATTACAGGACGATGACGCTGGTCGTCGCTCCCAATATATTCTAATTCAAATCGTTCGGGTAAATTGTAATCTACCTGAATAGTACCCAACTGCCATTTACGGCCTATTGCATCGCGTACCATGAAGTCTAGTTTAGGCCCATAAAATGCTGCCTCACCATATTCAGTAATCGTATTGAGACCCTTCTCTTGAGTCGCTTCAATAATCGCACGTTCTGCTTTTTCCCAGTTCTCATCGCTGCCGATATACTTAGACCTATCGTGCTGATCTCTCAAGGAAATCTGAGCCACAAAGTCTGGAAAATCAAGCACTTTGAAAATATAAAGAATAATATCAATAACCTTTTTGAACTCATCCTTTATCTGATCGGGTGTGCAAAAAATGTGCGCATCGTCTTGGGTAAAACCCCGAACGCGTGTTAGACCATGCAACTCGCCACTTTGCTCATACCGATACACCGTACCAAATTCTGCCAACCGAAGTGGCAAATCGCGGTAAGAGCGAGGCCTAGCGGCATAAATCTCGCAGTGGTGTGGGCAGTTCATAGGTTTCAACAAAAACTCTTCGTTCTCGTCGGGCGTACGAATAGGTTGAAACGAATCCTTACCATATTTTGCATAATGCCCCGAAGTAACATAAAGTTCTTTCTGTCCGATATGCGGCGTAATTACTTGCTCGTAACCATGTTGACGCTGTATTTTTTTCAGAAACTGTTCCAAATGATCGCGCAATTGCGCACCCCTTGGCAACCACAAAGGCAAACCCATACCTACTTTTTTCGAGAAGGTAAAAAGCTCCAATTCCTTTCCAATACGGCGGTGATCCCGTTTTTTAGCCTCTTCCAGACGCTCTAAATGCTCTGCAAGCAATTTTTGTTTCGGGAAACTTACCGCATAAATACGTGTAAGCTGTTTATTTTTTTCGTTACCACGCCAGTAAGCCCCAGCAATGCTCAGCAACTTCACTGCCTTAATAAAACCCGTATTCGGCAAGTGAGGGCCTCTACATAAATCTGTAAAGCTATTCTGAGTATAAAGCGTTATAGTACCGTCAGTTAAGTCGCTAATAAGCTCAATTTTATACGGATCTTCCTTTTGTGTAAACAAAGCTAACGCATCAGCTTTACTCACCTCAGTACGCACATACGCATGTTTTCCACGCGCTATTTCTAGCATTTTTTGCTCAATTTTAGCAAAATCAGCATCAGAAATCGTTGCACCCTCAGGCAGATCGACGTCATAATAGAAGCCATTTTCAATCGTAGGGCCAATGCCCAACTTTACGCCAGGGTAGAAAAATTCCAGAGCCTCAGCCATTAAGTGAGCCGACGAATGCCAAAAAGCATCCTGACCCTCAGCATCTTCAAATTTATGAAGTTTAATAGCAGCATCCGTAGTTATAGGAAGCGTAGCATCGCAAACTTTGCCATTCACACTCACCGACACCACATCTTGCGCCAGTCTAGGGCTGATGCTTTCAGCAACACCCAATCCAGTAATACCTGCCTCATATTCCCTCACGCTCAGATCGGGAAAAGTAATTTTAATCATAGCAATACGCTGTTTCTTGTCCATAATTCCCAACACTACAAACTGTTGGGTTTAAATCGCCGATGAAGGTTTTACCCCTCACTCAAAGCGGTTGCAAATGTAGCTAAAAAATACTTGTGATTACGCGTTTACTTTGTCAAATATCAACAAAGCTGGCATCGTTATTTTTTTAGCCTCAGTTTCAGAATCGATAATTCAAATTCAAGAATATCAGAAATATAAGTCTCCGAGGGCGCGTAAGAAAATGATTAACTAACAGAAATGAAAAAATAAAAAAAAATGATTAGGAGCGGTAGCCAGACATTATTTATTGCGACCGCTGCCGGCTATCCGCTTGTAGTCCTCGCTTTTTGGGCGAAATCAATTGGCTACGTTTGTACATCGCGAAACAGCATCAGCTTGTGGATACCGCTTCCTTCGTCGCCCCAAAAAGCTGTGGGCTACCGCTACTATTATATCTAACAAGATTGTGGCTGTTTTGTAAAACATTAT
>JBDKHP010000467.1:0-7377 GCA_039797645.1 Bacteroidota bacterium | reverse complement strand
CATAGGTTTTGCTATGCACCGCCAGCACACCACCCACACAAATCGAAATAAATTTTTTCCACAAATCGGCCTGAATATCCCCAACAAGCCGCGAATTAAAGCCCGAATTATCAAAAACTGCCTTCATGGCCAACACTCGGTCGGTCGTCTGGCCGGTCTCTTCCCCAAAAACGATCGTGGGTTGAACCCCAATATGGCTAATTACCCCGGGCGAATCTATCATACTAATAATCCGACACAAACCAGGCACCACACAAGCCGCCCCCAAGCCTGCGCGTAACTCTTGGGCTATCGTAACACCATTTTGCAAAGGCAGCACCACCGTATTGGGTTTCATAATACGTTTAAGCTCTGGTATAATGCCTTTAACTTGCCAAGCTTTTAGGCAAACCAGCACCAAATCGGCGGCTGGCATTTCGTCAATTACACCGGTAGCCGCAACCACAGGTACCGAAAAATCGCCCAAGAAACTACGCACCGAAATACCATCGCGACGAAGTGCCTCCAGGTGCGTGCCTCTTGCAAAAAAAGTTACTTCGTATCCGGCAGCAGCCATCTTTGCGCCAAAATACCCTCCGACACCACCGGTGCCAATTATTGCTATACTTTTCATATTCAAATATGTTTTAGAATTTGGTTTCGTCATTCATTTCAAAGATAAGAAGCGTGGATGATATTCAGACGAATTACGAAGAAGTAAAGCCCCAGCGTACGGAAAAAGAGGTGAGTTGGGGTAGCTTGTTTCTGTAAAATGACTTCATTTGTGCCAAACCGCAGACCAAGGGGCTTGTTTGTGTTTCGTGCTTACCGCCAAATGGTGCATCTCTATGGGTGACTTTGTGCTTGATCGGGCCTTGTTGGTTTATCAGCGTTTTGCCCAAATTGTAAGATTTACTGCATTGTAGTTTTCTTGCTCTTCTTTTGTCGTGAAGCGAAAACACAAGGTTGGTCTGTTTGCTGGTCTGTGGAAATTTGTTTGCGAATATCCGCCACATGGCCGTAGGCCAAAGTAAAGTGTTTGCCCAATGCTCCTACGGCGTTGCAAACGGTGCTGCCGTCTCAACTAGCCCGGATCGCGGCAAGTAGCCCACAGCATGTGTGGAGTGGCCGTTGGTACTGGAATTCAATTGAAATACAAGGGCTACCAAGTGATACCGTACCCGTTGCGAGGACTACAGCCAAGAGCCGGTAGCCGCCTTATATAAATATTGTTGGGTTACAGCTCCTAATCCTTATTTTTATTTTTTGCTTTGGGGTGGTTTTTTTGCTCTCTGTTTGCCGTTTTGTAGGGCAAACTGAGAGCTTAGGGGGTTATCGGAGTGGGCCGTCGAACTCGAATTCGGGTTCGGTAAGCTGCTGGTCTGATGGGAGATGAAAGGCGATGTGTCGGCTTGGATAGCCTTGTTTGAGCCACATGGCTTCGTAGTGTGTGCGGATGTTGAGCACGGGGTTTTCGAGGGCGCTGTGGTTGTATATGTCGGGGTCGGCGGCGATGAGTTGGAGGCTGTTGTGGGCAACCATGGCGAGGGTGTATTCGTAGAGGAATTGGCTGTCGGTTTTGAGGTGTACGATGCCGTTGTGTGCCAAAAATTGCTGGTAATAGCCTAAAAAACGGGTGCCGAGCATACGTTTTGTGACTTTTCGGATTTGTGGATCGGGGAAGGTGATCCAGATTTCTTGGACTTCGCCGGGCTGGAAAAAGGAGCGTATCATGTCGATTTTGGCGCGTAGAAAGCCTACGTTTTTGAGGCCAAGTTCTTCGGTTGTTTTGGCTCCGCGCCACATTCTGGCGCCCTTGATGTCGATGCCGATGAAGTTGATTTCGGGGCGGTGTTGTGCTTGCCCAACAGTGTATTCGCCTTTGCCACAGCCCAGTTCGAGGATTATGGGGTTGGGGTTGTGAAAAAATTGTGAGTTCCAGAGTCCTTTGAGGGGATGGTTGGTGTGCAGTACGTTGCTGAAATCGGCCTCTACGACGTGCGGAAAGGTTTTCATTTCGGCAAAATGCTCGAGTTTTCGTTTTCTACTCATTACTTTTTGTGCGCTGATTTTTCGATTCGCAGCCCAAATTGGCTGATGTCGGTGAGTATGCTGTCGCGCATACCTTGCACCACGAGGAACTCGTATTGGCCGGCTTGCGGGAATTTAATTTGTTGTTTGTAGGGGTAAAGTGCGGTGTAATTGTCGCCGCTTTTGTCGCCCTTCCAGCGTCCTTGTACGTCGGCGAGTTCTATTTCGAGGGTGTCGATGTGTGTGCCTCGGCCGGGTATGCTGGTTTTGCAAAACAGCCACAAGTTGCTGTATGCGTAGTAGGTTCCGTTGGTGATACGGAAGTAAATGTCGTAAGATTCTGCGGTATCGGCAACAGCCACGGCAAAGCGTGTGGCCTGTGTGAGAGGCCATTGGCTTTGCGGTAGTGTTTCAGACTGGTCGTAGAGTGGCGTTTGGGAACATGCGCCCAGTAGCATGGCTACGAGTAAGAGTCCGGTTATGGTTTTCATTCGTTTGTTTTTTCTGGTGCTGCTCCGTTTGTGTTGTCGTTGTCCGGACGGTTGTTGCGTGAGCCTCTGTTTTGTGGCCTGCGGTTGTTGCGGTGGCGACTGTTGTTGTTGCGGCGTGTGTTGTCGCGATTCGGATCTTGTTCCGTTTCGTTGGGCTTTTCGGCGTCTGCTTCGGCCTTTGGCGTAGCTTTATCGGGGCGTGTTTGCTTGCGCATATCCTTGCGCGGATCTTTACGAGGCTCGCGACGGTTGTCGTTGCGGGTTTCGTTGTTGCGCTCTGGACGCTCCACGCGTTCGGTGCGCTCTGGACGCTCCACGCGTTCTGGTGCAGGGTTTTCTGCATCGGGCGTTGCGGCACGTTCTTCGCGGTTCTGATTCCGATTGTCGGGGCGGCGTCGGTCGTTTTGCGGCTGCCGGCGGTCGTTGCGCTGACGGTCGTTGTCGGGTCGCTGGCGGTTGTCTGGCCGTTGACGATTCTCGGTATCGGGTGTGCGAGTGTTGTTGGCAGCTTGTGCGTTTTTGGCGCGTTGTGCCTCGTATTCAATTAGTTCGTCGGCATCGAGATCGTCGCCGTTTGGTTTTGTGGGCCTATGCGGACGGTTGCGATTCGAGTTATTGCGGTTGTTGTTGTTGCGTCGGTTGTTGTCGCGTTCGCTGGGTTTTGCGGTTTCTTCGGGCGTTGGAGCTACAGCAACGTTTGCCTCGGTGGTTTCCGTTGGGCGTTTTTTGCGTTTGCGGTTGTTGGGTTTGCGCTCGGCACGTTCCTTGGAATCGAAGCGCGAAATATCGTCTTCGTCGTCGGGGTTGTTGAAGCCTAGAGGTGCTTTTTTGGGTACTTCTACGGGAGCATCTTGTAGCACTTTTACCTTGATGCCTTGCTTGTTGAGGCGTATAATCTCGCGCACTCTGTCGGCAGAAAGGGCCACCAAATTGGTTGGATTGTCTTGTACAGAACTGTAATAGAGTACACCGTTGAAAATGTCGGTCTTAAAGTGGTACGCACTTGAATGTTCGGCCTCGAGTACAACGCTGGTACTTGGGAAGTCTTTCTGGGCATCCATGTATCCGTCCAACTCGTAGTTGAGGCAGCATTTGAGTTTACCGCATTGGCCAGCAAGTTTCTGCGGATTGAGCGAAAGCTCTTGGTAACGTGCGGCAGAAGTGGTAACGGTTACGAATTTCGTAACCCACGTAGAGCAGCATAATTCGCGGCCACAAGTACCGATACCGCCCACCAAACCAGCTTCTTGGCGTGCACCAATCTGCTTCATTTCGATACGAATACGAAACCGATCGGCAAGTACTTTTATGAGTTCCCGAAAATCGACCCGATTCTGAGCAATGTAGTAAAAAATAGCCTTGGTGTTGTCGCCCTGAAATTCTACATCAGAAACCTTCATATCGAGGTTCAAGTCGCGACAAATGCGGCGTGTTTCGAGCATCACTTCTTGTTCGCGCGCCATGGCAGTTTCCCATTTTTCGACATCCACAGGCTTGGCCTTGCGGTAAATCTTTTTGGGTTCTTCGGGCTTCACGATGCTGTTTTTCTTCATCTGGAGGTGCACCAAATTGCCCACCAACGAAACCACTCCAATATCGTGTCCCGGCGAAGCTTCCACAGCGACTACGTCGCCTTTTGTAAGTTTTAATCCGTTGGCATTCAGGAAGTATGCCTTCCGTGTGTTTTTGAATCGAATTTCCACCCAATCGGTATCGCTAGGTGCGGCAGGCAAATCGGCCAGCCAGTTATGCACATCGAGTTTGTTGCAACCAGAGCTACAACTTGTCGGACTATCTGTATTTGAACGGGTACTACACCCGCGTCCACTTGAACAACAACCCATATATTTATTTTTTTATGTTGTCTGCCCCTTCTCTTGAATCTCGTATCAAAACCTTATGCTATGGTTGTTGCAAAAAAAGGTGGGGAAAGAGGCAGCGCTAAGTACGTAATAACTGAATTAATTTGAGCGATAAATCCAGCATAATGAGCCTATCGGAACCGTTCCTTGCTAGGTGTTTGTAAGCAAGTTCAAGCTCGGCCAAAATGCCTTCAATATTTCGTTGGTTGATAAACGGATAAAACTTTTGCGAAAAACCTTGCTCGGCCAAATTCATGTAATTCAGGTCGGTATTTACACCCGCCGTAAGGTTCAGAATCAGATTCTCGCGAACCATACGCCCTGCGTAGTTCAGAAAATTTTTGAGCATTTCTCGCGACCATTTTGTCTGCTGATCGACTATATTGGTAATTTCTAACACTTTAAATCCGAAACAGGCCCGCATCCACTGCGTAAAAACCTCGAAAAAAGTCTCGGCCTCTACACTACCTTGTACAGCAACACTTGCCTTAATAAAATTCCCGGCCGACACCCTGGCTATATTTTGTGCCGTAAGCGCATCGAGCTGGTACTTTGCTACCAGTGCAGCTTCCAAGCTCTCGCGGTCAATACGCGGCACTTTCACCAATTGTGTACGGGAAATAATAGTTGTAATAATCTGCTCGGGATGTTCCGAAACCAACAAAAAAAGCGTTTTCAAGGGTGGCTCTTCAATCATTTTGAGCAGTTTGTTTGCCGACGAATCGTTCATTTTTTCGGGCATCCAAATCACCATGACTTTGTAGTCAGACTCGTAGGTCTTGAGCGTAAGTTTGCGAATAATTTCGCCAGCCTCCTCTGTACCAATAAGCCCTTGCTTGTTGTCCACCCCGATATGCTCCAGCCATTGGTTGAAACTAAAGTACGGATTCGTGAGTAAAATATCGCGCCATTCGGGCAGAAACAAGTCACTCACAGGCTTCGATTTCACCTTATCTGTAGTAGCCACGGGGAACACAAAATGCAAATCTGGATGCGCCAACTTATTGTACTTTCGGCACGACGGGCACACACCACAAGAATCGTCGGCACCCTGTTGCGTACACGAAACATACTGGGCATAGGCAATCGCGAGCGGCAAACTACCCGAACCCTCGGGTCCCGAAAACAATTGCGCATGACTCATACGGCTTGTCTGCACGCTGTCAATCAATTGTTTTTTAGTATTTTCTTGGCCTATAATCTCGCTGAATAACATCCGGAATACCTTCTATGTTTGTTGGTTTGCAACGACTCAATCGCACAAAGATAGTAAAAACTTTGGTCTAGACACACTTGTAAAAATCCCTAGAACCGACAAACACAAAGCATTGCGCCGGAACAATGGCCGTTCCAGCACGCCCCACCAACAAGCCAATTTATGCACCTCCTTTGTATCGCTGACACAAGAAAATAGCCCCTCCGGATCTGAAACTGGCAGGGGCTATGGGCAGTATAAAAACGCCAAACTAACTCCGGGGAGGAGGCTTTGGCAAAAAAGAGGCTTAAAAAAAATCATTTCACACCACGCCTCACAACAAGGCCAAGCAACACCCAGCTACAAATTCGGCACAAAGGCTTCAAGGGGTGCTTCATCACCAATCAGGTCCCGAAGCCAGCTCCAGCAATCGTAGCTTGTTTGGCCCACAACGACAATATTGATTACACCCCAGCAATATTTGCTCCCGATCTACAGTATCGACCCTATTATCTGCCACCTGATATGTAGTAAATTGCACCTCCGGCTCATTAGAAACCGAAATTTGCGTCAACAACCTGCCCGCAAAAAAGAACAAGAATGCAATTTCCCAAGCGCACAAAATCTTCACAAGTCCCATAATTCGTGGTATTAAAAAAAACAGCATCGCTACCTTGTCTGCCTGCCTCCAGCACACAGTTCAAAAATAGCCACACCCCAACAAGCAGGCAAGGCACAAAACCAACAATTCGGAAATTTAGTCGAAAACGAAGGTCGTTCGGTAAAAAAACGAACTTAAATAGCAAGATACAGAAAACAAAAACCAGCCGAAATTCAAAAAAAATAATAATTTGGAGCGGGAGCTAAACACAACAAAAAAGCCCCGCTACCGGCTCTTAGCAGTAGTCCTCGCAAACGGGTACGATGTCACTTGGCCGCCCTAGTATTTCAAACAGACCTCTGTGCAAAAGCTTATTCCGCGCGTTGCTGTGGGCTACTTGCCGCGATCCGGGCTAGTTGTAGCGGCAGCAGCATTTGTAACGCCGTAGGTACACAGGTCAAAAACTTTTGGTTGGCCTTTGGCCATATAACGCTCCCAACACCCCACATAACCTACGGCCTTAGCAATATTCAAATTACAAATCAGCAATATACCGATCCATCTTCGTCTCTACCACCGCTTTAAGTTCGTGCAAAATAGAGAACAAGCCAAAATGGGTACGATTTACGTAGATCGAATCTCGAATACCTCGCGCCATTTTAGCCTTTCGCGTCAGCGGATTTTCCCCAAAAGCCTTCCCTTTCTCAAACAGCGATTTCAGAAACTCAGGCTCGCCAAAATCAAAAAAAGCCTCACGAAATGGTCGCCCAACCAAAGCCATCATTTGCGCCAAACTCTCGGCAAAGAAAGCCTTTTGCGTAGGCGTATCGTCGTCGAGAATCATTTTTAAGTCGTACAAAGCCTTCAAAAAAGCAGGATTGTCGGCCTCGAACACCACCTTTGTCATCGCAAAATAGCGACGATAAAAATCGTCCGAAATAGATTTTACGCAGCCAAAATCTATTACTACCAAGCTCGAATCGTGGCGCACGATAAAATTACCCGGATGTGGGTCTGCGTGCACTTTTCGTAACGTATGAATTTGGTGCATATAAAAATCCCAAAGCGATTGGCCAATCTTATTCCGTAGCTCCTGCGTAGGGTTGGTTTGTAGAAACACCCCAAACTGCTCACCTTCTACCCAATCCATCGTAAGCACCTGCTTGGTAGAATATTCGGGGTAATATTTGGTAAAACTCACCCCCTGAATATGCGCAC
>JBDKHP010000466.1:0-4362 GCA_039797645.1 Bacteroidota bacterium | reverse complement strand
CAGAAGCTCTCAAAACCTTCGGTGTTGAAGCTTATGCCTTTGTTTTCGTTGTGTAAATGGTGAAATAGCTCGCCCAATATTCCTTGGTGGCCTGTTACGGAGAACCAACCGTCGGCAATTTGGGCTTGTATTTCGCGGTAGAATTTGCTGAGAACATTGTCGCGGATTCCGTCGCAGGCCTCGAAGGGTACGGTGAGCAGTACGAGCTTGTTGGCTTGGGCGTTGGCGTGGACTTCGGGGCTATTTCTGGTGCCGGATATGAGTACGTTTATCTGGAAATAATGGTCGTAGGCGGGGTGGGTGTAGAGCGATACTTGGGCGGTTGGTATGCCAGCGTGGCGGCTGTACACCGAGAGCCTGTCGGTTATGTATTCGAGGTTTGTGTTGTGGATTCGGGTGTTGAGTATGGGGTGTGCGATGGATATATGTTGCGCGCTGGGTTTTGCTCCGAGCATACTCAGCTTTTTAAATGCGTTGCGAAGTACCCGCTGCGGATTTTCTTGTCGTTTGGAATCGAAGCGGATAATGATTGCGCCAGATACCAGCACCAGCTCGCGTTGGTTGTCTATGGGGATTATCTCGTGGTGGTATTTTTCGTCGGTTTTCTGGTCGCGTTTGGTGTACGAACTGTATAGGGAAAGTTCGAGACTGCTGGGTTCGCGGCCAAGTTCCTCGAATAGTTTTTCGATTGATTCGAGGGTTGTTTCGCCCATCGTGTCGAGTTGCGTACTATAATCTGGTGCAGCCATAAGTATTCTTGTTTTGTGCTGTTGGCGAATTGTGGCTTTGCGTTTGCTTGCATCCGGCACAGCTGTGTTGCCATTTTTGTTCCTGTTTAAATGTAGTGGATTTTTACCAGATTATCAAATAGGAGTGGTGGTCTTTATTAACTTTGCGAGGTTTCTGGTTTTATGCGATTCTTTTGTGCAAGCAATTTAATTTTTCTTTATGGATACAATGCATACTGATTTGAATGCCGATGCTTTGCTGGATGTGTTCGACGATTTGCCGTTTTGGGCTGCTCCCTTCGGGCTAGACTTGCTGGATTTTGTGGCGATTCGCAAAGGCTTGCAAGTGCTCGATATTGGTTTCGGTGCAGGCTTTCCGCTTGTGGAACTGGCGCAGCGTATTGGCACAACGGGCACACTCGTGGGGCTAGACCCCTGGCAGGCTGGCCACAGACGAACACAGCGAAAACTTGCGTTCTACGAAATTGGTAATGTAAACTTGGTGGAGGCTGTGGCAGAGGCTATGCCTTTCCGCGATTCGGCTTTCGATACGATTGTGAGTAACAATGGCTTGAACAATGTGCAAGATTTGCCACGCGCGTTGGCCGAATGCAGCCGTGTGCTTAGGTCGGGCGGACAGTTGGTTTTGACGCAAAATACCGAGTCTAGTTTTTTGGAACTGTACGAAATTTTCAGGCGGGTTTGTCGGCAACAGAATTGGCTGGATGCGCTGCCCAAAATTGAGCAGCATATCCGTAGCAAACGCTTGCCGCTGCACGATTTGTTGCCGCAGATTCAGCTCGCGGGTTTTGTGCTACGTAAGCGCAAGCACAATAGTTTCTGCTACCGCTTTGCCGATGCCGATGCCCTTTGGTCGCATTGGTTCGTGCGTTTGGCCTTTTTAGATTCTTGGTTTACTTTCGTCGCCGAAGATCAGTTGGCCAGTTTCCGTGCACAAGTTTCTGTCGAAATTGATACTTTGTGCGAGAGGAATGGTTTTTTCGAACTTACTGTTCCTTTTATAACGCTCGATTGTGTGCTTGCTAAGTAGCACCCAGTAACAGCGCAATATTGTAGAACCTTTAAAAACCGAATGAAATTGTGAAAACTATTAGAGCTATTTATAGGTTGTTTGCCTTCTTTTTTGTCACTTTTTTTTGGGCTGTTGCGGTTTTTGTTGCAGCCTTGCTGGGTGCTAGTTCCGAACAGCGATTTATGTACCTCCGTCGTTGGTCCAAGAATTTGGTTCGGGCGTTGCGTATCGAGATTGAATACCAAGGCGAGCTAAGTATGGAACCTGGCATTATCATGGCAAACCACCGTTCGTATGTCGATATTCTGCTGTTTCCCTTGCAAATACCCATGGTGTTTGTGGCCAAGGCCGAAGTGCAAAAATGGCCGGTATTGGGCTGGGGTGCAAAAACCGTTGAAACAGTCTTTGTGAACCGCGAAAAACGCGAAAGTCGCGCCAATACCCGCGTGCAGCTTACCGAACGACTCAAACACGGACGCTCCGTGATTATCTTCCCCGAGGGAACAACGGGTCGCGGCCCAGAGGTTTTGCCCCTAAAGCCGGGAATGTTCAACACCATAGCCCAAGGCGATTTCCCCGTGCATCCGGTGGCGATTGAGTACCAAGATCAGGACATGGCTTGGATTGGCGACGACACCTTCTTTCCCCATTTTATTGAGCACTTCGGACGCAAACGCGTACGCGTAAAAGTGCGTATGGGCGAAATTATGCGGGGCGACGATTCGCTCGAACTAAAGCGTCGCGTCACAGACTGGATGAATCTGAACCTATTAGAGATGCGCCAAGAGTGGGATACTCTTGGCGATGTTTAATAACAAAAACAGCCAAGTCTGCACCTTTGAGGAGCAGACTTGGCTGTTTCTTCAAAAATCGGTTAAAAGATTCAAACCTGTTTCTTTACATACAACTGGCCTTGCCCAAATTTAACAATTATCACTTTTTGGCCGCGCGGAATATAGTCTCCAAAAGATTGTGCATCAAACAATTCCCCATCGAGTTCTATTTTGCCACTCGGGCGTAGGTCTGTGGCCACAATTGCCGTTTTGCCCACCTTGTCGTGTTCGGCAGCATCCACACTCAAGTAGCCCTCTGTGGTAGTTTGGGCTTTCACCAGCACCAAATTCCTAAAAGCCTTAGACCGAAATAGGCTAGGAGCGAAGGCAAACACAAGCCCCACGGCGATTAAAATACTCAGTAGTACCAACAACATGGCATTGCCCAAGGGCGCTAAATTCAGTGTCCCCATTTCGTGAAGCGACACCGCATCTACCATACTCAACGACAAGCCGAGTACCACAAGCACAATACCACTGATCCCCGTAATCCCGAAACCAGGAATCACAAAAACCTCCAAACCTATCAGAATTATCCCAAGCACAAAAACAAGAATCTCCCAATGGTTGGCAATTCCCTCTAAATAAAGCGGTGCAAAATAAAGCATAGCTCCCACCACAGCCGCCGCAAGCGGAAACCCTATGCCCGGAGTTTGCAGTTCAAAGTAAATACCGCCAACCATCAGCATAATGAAAATACCTTGCAAAGCGGGGTTCATCAGTAGCGACAACAGTTTATCTACCCAAGTCGCCTCGTACTCATAAATACGGTAGTGCGAGATACCAGCCTTTTTCAGCACCTCGTCCACATTCTCGGCAATACCCTCGCAGTAGCCATTCTTCATAGCCTCCGAAGCCGTAAAAGTCAACACTTTACCAGCCTCGCTAATACTGTCAATTTCAATACGTTCGTCCACCATCGCCTCGGCAATGCGCGGGTCGCGATGCCAAACTTCCACCGTATCGCCGTGTATAATTCGGCTAATCTTCCCATGAGCCTCCGCCGTAGAACGCATTGTAGCGCGCATATACGATTGGTACTTGTCGGGCATAGCAGCACCCTCTTGGTTCACCACCGTGGCAGCACCAATATTTGCACCCGTGCGCATATAAATACTGTCGCAAGCAATAGCAATCAGCGCACCCGCTGAGGCCGCGTTATTGTCCACAAAAGCCAACACCGGAATCTTACAATTCAGCAATTTTGTACGGATACTATCTGCCGCATCCACCAAACCGCCGTACGTATTCATGTGAATCAGTATAAAATCTGCCTTCATGCTCACCGCCCGGTCAATATTTTTCATCGTCGTGCGCCAAGCCGAAGGCGCAATCATCTCCTTAATATCAAACTTATACACCAATATACTGTCCTGCGCCCGAAGCCCACCCAAGAGCCCAGACATCACAAAGACAAATAACCACAGTTTTTTCATTCCAGTATGTTTTGATTCTGTTTCAAAGCTAAGTAAATTTGCGTCACACCAAAACACACGCACATGAAAACGATAAAATTAAATCTACCCAACGAACTTGCCGAACAAATTCAACGGAGCAACATCAATATCGACGACTTCATACTCAGTGCCATTCGGCTAAAACTCTCCATTATGGAACACGCCGACGATCCTGTCGAAAACTGCGCTGGCACATGCTTCATACTACACAAGGATGCCAACACCGACGAAAATGCAAATATTCAAGTATTCTAAATCCAGATATGAGAATAAGACCAAATAATACCTAACTTTGAATTCCTAACGAAAGT
>JBDKHP010000465.1:0-4017 GCA_039797645.1 Bacteroidota bacterium | reverse complement strand
CAAGATTTTAAACATAGATGTTAATGAAATAACCCGAAAGATAATTGGCTGTGCTATGAAAGTACATTCTACACTTGGCAATGGTTTTCAAGAAGTCATTTATCAAAGGGCATTGGCAATTGAAATGCAAAAGCAAGGTTTGGGTTTTCAACGAGAAATGGAAATGACCATTTTTTATGATGGAATTGACATTGGCACTCGTAGAGTAGATTTTTTTGTAGAAGATAAGGTAATGGTAGAATTAAAAGCCCTTGAAAAGTTAGAAGATGTCCATAAAGCCCAAGCAATAAACTATTGTGAAGCATATAATATAGCCGATGGTTTATTAATAAACTTTGGAGGCAAAAGTTTGGAATTTAAAAGGGTTTACAATAAAAAATTAGTTAATCCAACAGGCAATCCTATTAATCCAATAATCAGAAAAATGGGGGAGTATTATAATCCGGGCTAGACCGTGCGGCAGCTTTCCAATCCCACGCCGTAGGTACGCGGGGCAAATACTTTCTTTGGCCTGCGGCCATGAGGCTCGGTCTCCAAGCCTACAGCTTGGCTGAATACCCCCCAAAATACAGCAACAACGAAGCATCAATAGGAATCTAAAATAGTCCGACCTAACAACTCAGATCGGAAGAGGCTCTCACACCATGCTTCGACAAGCTCAGCAACCACATAGCATACAGTTCTCGTACTACGCGGTTCGTTAAACTCTCGGTCATCGTGGTGCACTCTGGTAATATGGGCAGACTTTGAGATAATGAGTATGCATGGCTTCGTATCCACGTTTTACTAGGCTTTCTAATTATCACAAACCATCTTGCCACCTGCTTGTGAGACCCGTTGTCTAATCTCATAGGGGACTTCCACCCTTTGGATAAAATTCAGCCGCGCTACATTTCTGTCCCTGCGGGATTTTTTGTAAATTGGTTTCGCCGTTCGAGGCATATACAAAAAGTGAATGAATTGCAAAACCAAATAAACCAGACAGATAAAGAAATTGATAGAATGGTTTACGATTTGTACCAACTTACATCCGAAGAAATTGAGATTGTGGAAAATTCAGTAAAATAACAAAAAAAATAGAATATCGTTTAATAAAAAACGGAAACACATGGCCTTTGAGTGGGATGAAAACAAAAACAAATCAAACCTTGATAAACACGGTATTGACTTTAACCAAGCTAAAGAAGTGTTTAACGATGATAACAAAATAGAGATGCCAGATACAAGAAACGATTATGGAGAAAAACGTACAAAAATCATCGGAAAGGCTGTAGATTTAGTTTTATCAGTAGTCTATACGATGCGCGATAAAGTAACAAGGATTATTTCGGCAAGAGCAGCCAGCCGTAATGAAAGAAAGCTGTATAACGACAAAAAACAATCTGACAATGAGCAATAATAAAATATATTGGAAAGACCTAATTACAATGTTAAAACAAGGTCAAGAGGTTACAGACTGTGAAATAGAGTTCAGAAATGAAAAGGTAGATTTTAAAGATGTAGCTTTATTAAACAGAAATGGCTTTAGAGTAAATGAAGACTTAATTTTGTATGATGATGATATTGACTTTAGTGACGACCCTGATTTGACAGACGAAGAAGTTAATCGAATAAACACGTTTACAAGCTTGGCAGATACCTTAGCCGTTGAACCCGAAATAAAAGAATGGATAAAAAATGAAAAGATTGATATTAATACTTTGGCAGCTCAACTCATCAGAAATTTTTACGAAACCATGATAAATATTCCGAAAAACGCTGCGATATAAGAATAAAAACAGCCACAATCGTATAGCCCATCCCGACCAAACAATTCAGACCAGAAGAGGCTCACACACCATGCTTCGACAAGCTCAGCAACCACGTAGCGTACGGTTCTCTTACTACGCAGTTCGTTAAACTCTTGGGGTAATGGGTAATCGTGACAATAATATTGGGCTGCAAAACGCTACATGGCCGGAGGCCAACTGAAAGGGCTTGTCCTGAGTACCTACGGCGTGGGATTGGAAAGCTGCCGCACGGTCTAGCCCGGATAGTAGCGGTAGCCCACAGCAACGCGCGGAATTGCCTTTCGTACAGTGGTTTGACTGAAATACGAAAGCGGCCAAGTGATTTCGCTCCCGTTTGCGAGGACTACAAGCGGATAGCCGGCAGCGGGGTTTATTTGAAAAGTTTGGTTCCCGCTCCAAATTCTTATTTTTTTTGTCGATCGGAGTTTTTTTTAATTGTAAATTGTAAATGCTTAATGCTATCATTCGTTATAGTTGATAATTAGATGGTTGTGAGATGCTAAAAGTGACACTTTTTTGTGTTTTTTATTGTTGTTTTGGGCGTTTGTGGAGCGTATTTTTGCTATTTTGAGATTTTATTCAGGAATGTCAAAACACTTTTCCGGAACTCAAGCTCCTGTTGACGCTATAAATGGTTGTGAGCAGTACCAAGGACACCACAAACAGAATCACAGCATAATTGTTGGCGGTCTGGAAGTTGAGAGATTGTACTTCGTCGTAAATTGCGATGGATGCTACCCGCGTTTCGCCGGGCATATTCCCTCCTACCATCAGCACAATGCCAAATTCGCCGATGCTGTGGGCAAACGTAAGGGCAATTGCTGTAATGACCGACGGCTTTATATTGGGCAACAATACGCGTATAAACGTGATCCATTGCGATTTACCAAGGGTGTAGGCTGCTTCTTGTAGGTTGCGGGGTAGGGCGATGAGTCCGTTGTGGAGCGGTTGTACCATAAACGGCAGACTGAAGATTACCGATGCCACCAATACTCCCTGAAACGAAAATGCGAGTCGTAAATCGAACCACTTGGCCAAGCACGCTCCAAACCAATTCTGCGGGCTGTAAACCACCAACATATAATAGCCAATTACTGAAGGCGGCAACACCATCGGCATACTTACCATGGCCTCAATGAGCGGCTTTAGGCGGGTACGGGTGCGGCTGAGCCAATATGCTAAGGGCATACCTAACAATATGAGTATCAGTGTTGTGGACAATGCCAATTTGGCGGTTACCCAGAGGGTCTCTAAGAAATTTGGATCCATATTCATCTATCTGAAAGTTTGCATCAAGGATATTTCGTTCGATTTTACGAGTGCTTCAATCTCGTCGCCAAGGGCAAGCTCTAGGGCATCGACAGATCGGGTTGTGATGGCCGCCGTGATTGTATAAGCGCGGAATCGTAATTCGAGTACACTCATCAGCTCGCCGCGCTGAATGTTGTGCAGAATGCAGGGAATTCGGTTGCGCGAACTTATTTTGCCACTCAGATTTTTGGCCAAGGAGACTTCCGTCTCCTTGAAGACAAAATCGAGCTTTTCGCCAACTTTCAGCCAAGTGGGTACTGTTACCGATTCGACCAGTAAGGCCGAAAAATCGTAGTCATCTACCGTAAAATCTACCAAAACTACCGCCCCCGCGTGCTGAATTTGGCTTATTGTGCCGTGTAGTCTGTTCATTTTGTGGGTACTATAAATCCGTACTTTTCGAATATCGGCTTGCAGGTAGCACCCAACACAAAATCCATAAACCGTTTAGCTTCGGGGTTTTGGCTTTGGGTTTTCAGGAGTACCATGGCTTGTTCTACGGGTTTGTAACTTTTGGTGTCGAGTTCGTAAACCGAGCCTTTCATTTCGGGCGAAGTGGTAAGCGCAAAAGCAATGAAGGCTACCTCGGCATTGCCCGTTTGCGCAAATTGTGCAGTTTGGGCGATATTGTCGGCATATACCAATTTATCTTTCACTTTGTCGAAAAGTTTGTAATATTTGAGGCATTCCAACGCTCTGTTTCCGTAGGGTGCAAGTTCTGGTTTTGCCACAGCAATACGCTTTACGGCACTTTCCGATAGTACAGAAAGCCCCTTCGACACATCGAGTACATTGCTCCAAAGTACCAATTTACCAAAAGCATAGGTCTTGATTCCGCCTGAAACTAACGATTGGTCGCGGAGCTTTTCGGGGTAGATAATATCGGCAGCCATGAATACATCGAAGTTTGCGCCAT
>JBDKHP010000464.1:0-4330 GCA_039797645.1 Bacteroidota bacterium | reverse complement strand
CTACCGAGCATTGTAATTTGTTCGCCACCAAGTTCGCGTATTTCGTCGGCTAAGCACTCTTCGAGTCCTTTGAGCGTCTTGGCAACCATTTTGAATTTATGCATAACTTCGTATGTAGTGTGTTTTGATGTAAGTGCTTTAAAATAAAGTTCTTGGTGTTACAAATTGCCGAACGTGGCAGCTATGTGTTCGCACGCCTGAACGACATGCGCTCTGGGGTGTGCCAAATTGAGGCGCATAAAACCACGACCTTCATCGCCGAACATTTTACCCGAATTGCAACCAATTTTTGCTTCACGAAACATTTTGTGTTCTAATTCTTCGTGCGTAAGATTCAGCGCCCGAAAATCCATCCAAAGCAAATAAGTAGCATCTAGTGGCATAATCACAAGTTTCGGGAAATTCGCCGCCATATATTGGCACACATATTCGTAGTTCCCACGAATATAATCCAGCAATTCACAGAGCCAAGCTTCGCCCTGATTTAGCGCGGTTTCGGTGGCAATTGTGCCCGGTGCGTTGCCCATAAATACGTGCCACGAAACGAGTACAGTCTCAAATAAATCCCTCAGTTTTTTGTTCGATATAATTGCATACGAAGTACTTAGGGCTGCAAGATTGAAGGTTTTACTCGCTGCACTCAGCGTTACTGTGATTTCGGCTATTTCAGGCGATACTTTTGCCAAGGGAATATGCGCTTTTTCGCCAAGAATCAAGTCGGCGTGAATTTCGTCGGAGACAATCACGATACCGTGTTCGATACAAAAATCGCCCAATTTCTGGAGTGTATCAGCAGACCAAACCGTTCCGCCCGGATTGTGGGGGTGGGAGAGTAAAAACAATTTGGTACGTTTTGTTACTTTTTTGCGGAGGTCTTCAAAATCCATTTCGTACCGACCGTCCACAATTTTGAGCGGATTGCGTAGAATATGACGGCCATGGTCGGTCGCCGCAGCGAAGAACGGATGGTACACTGGGGTCTGAATCACAATCTGATCGCCAGCTTGGGTAAAGGCGTGCACTGCCATATTGATGCCCGGCACTACGCCCGGATTGAACAACATCCAGTTTCGTTTCACCTCCCAGCCGTGGCGACGAAGTAACCAACTCGAAATTGCCTCAAAAAACGAATCGGGGTGGAGTGTATAGCCCAACACGCCGTGTTTCAGGCGTTCCTGTATGGCGTCGATCACAAAATCTGGAGTACGGAAATCCATATCGGCCACCCACATCGGGAGCACATCGTCGCCCCCAAAGAGTACTTTTCTACGATCGTATTTTACGGTATTCGTTTGCGTACGGTCTATTAACTCATCGAAATTATATGCCATTGTTTGCGTCGTTTGTGGGGTGAATAATTGGAAATAAAGGCGTTTCAAAAGTAGCCGCCATTTGCAACATTAAGTCGAAAGCCTGCTGCGGATCGTTCTCGATTACGCCATCCAGAATAGCTTCCTTAATCGCATTTTTAAGCAGCCCCACCACCTGCGAAGGGCCAATACCAAAGGTTTCCATGATCAGCTCCCCACTCACGGGCGGCTGAAAATTTCGTAGATGATCTTTCTCTTCAATATCCTTTAGTTTCTGTCGTACTTCTTTGAAATTCAGTAAGTAACGTTGTACACGTGAATGGTTTTTAGAGGTAATATCCGCCTCGCAAAGCATCATCAAATCGTCGATATCATCGCCAGCCTCCATGAGCAAACGCCTGATGGCTGCATCGGTAATCGTATCTTTCACCAACGCAATTGGGCGCAAGTGTAGCTGCACCATTTTCTGCACATATTTCATTTTTTCATTCATCGGGAGCTTCAACCGATGGAAAACCTTTTGCGTCATTCTGGCACCCACGTAGTCGTGGTTGTGGAAAGTCCAGCCATTTTTTTTAAATTTTTTGGTCGGAGCTTTGCCAATATCGTGCAACAAAGCCGACCAGCGCAACCACAGATTCTCTGAATTCGGCACCAAATTATCCAACACCTGCAGGGTGTGGTAAAAATTATCTTTGTGGCCTCTACCCTCAATTTCTTCCACACCTTTTAGAGCCACAAGTTCCGGAAGAATTAAATCCAGCAAACCTGTCTGTTCGAGCAGCAAGAAACCAAGCGATGGCTTTTTGCAACGCAGAATCTTATTCATTTCCTCGCTAATCCTCTCGAACGAAATAATATCCAATCGGGCGGCATTCGCCTGTATCGACACAAAAGCAGAACGTTCTATTTCGAAATTAAGCTGGGCAGCGAAACGCACCGCGCGCATCATCCGCAAGGGATCGTCAGAGAAAGTCACATCTGGATCCAACGGTGTACGAATCAGTTTGTTTTCCAGATCTTCCAGCCCATTGAACGGATCGAGCAACTTGCCAAAATTATCGCCTGTCAGGCCAATGGCCAGCGCGTTAATCGTAAAATCGCGGCGTTTCTGATCGTCGTCAAGCGTGCCGTCTTCCACAATTGGCTTTCGCGAATCTCGCTGATACGATTCTTTACGCGCACCCACAAATTCAATTTCCAACTGATCTACAACCAGTTGTGCAGTTCCAAAATTCTTAAAAACCGTAACTTTGGGTTTCGGACTAATCTCGGCGGCCAATTTTTCGGCCAAATCAATTCCACTACCGATGGCTACCACGTCGATGTCTTTAGACGGTCTGCCAAGAATCAGATCGCGCACAAAACCGCCAATAACGTAAGCCTCAATCTGATGCGTGGTACACACTTTATGTAAAAGCCCGAATACCGGGAGGGTAAGTTTATCTTGCATTGATACTAAAGTTCTCTTATACAATAAATTGCAAATAGTTTACAGAGCGGGCATTTTGTCAGTCGTAAAATCCAATTCTGCCATAAATAGCTGTTATGAATGACAAAATTACAACTATTTGCTCAAATACTTAGTATAAACCATAATTTAGCACTTTGGTATAGCAATTGATTTAATTGAATCAATATATATAGATATGTAAATTCATTAATTAAACATCAATACTATGATTGAGCATTTGAACGTGGAAACTTTCAAAAGTAAAGTTTTCAACTGGGACAACAGTAAAGAGTGGAAATACGAAGGGCAACTACCATGCTTAATCGACTTTTACGCCGATTGGTGCCAACCGTGCAAAATGGTAGCGCCAATACTCGAGCAACTCCAAACCGAATACAACGGCAAAATTCAGATCTATAAAGTAAATACCGAAGAAGAGCAAGAAATTGCACAAATGTTTGGTATTCAATCTATTCCATCATTACTATTCGTACCCACCGACGGGCAGCCACAAATGGCCCAAGGCGCATTACCCATCGACACCTTCCGCCAAGCAATCGGCGAAGTGCTGAAAGTAAGCAAATAATACACGATACAGTGCCCGCAAGCACAAATTCAAAAGCTGTTTCTCCCAAGAAGCAGCTTTTTTTGTGCCCAAGCCCCCACACCCGAACACAAGCCCCAAAAACACGCCCATACCGTCTTTAGAAAAAACAACCCCGCAAAAAAAAAGGAAAAAAGAAAAAAATAATTTGGAGCGGGAGCGAAACATTACTTATACACGGCTGCTGCCGGCTATCCGCTTGTAGTCCTCGCTTTTTGGGCGAAATCAACTGGCTGCCTATGTACATCGCTCAAAACGAGTCAGTTGGTTGATATTTAATCCTTCGTCGCCCCAAAAAGCTGTGGGCTACCGCTACTATCCGGGCTAGACCGATCGGCAGCACCATCTGTAACGCCGTAGGTACGCTGGGCCAGCACTTTCTGTTGGCCTACGGCCATGAGGCGAAGCGCACCCAAAATACAACCGTACCGAAGTGACAGATCTCGACCTGACCAGCCTCCCCGTTTGTTGCCCTTCTTCTATCTGATGCCGATATACGCCACAAATAGTTCAATCCGTATCAATCTGGGGAAAGGGACAGGTCGAGATATGTCCCTACGCTACGGTTGTATATTGGATGCATTTCGCTACATGGCCGCAGGCCAACGGAAAGTTTCTGCCCAGCGTACCTACGGCGTTACAAATGGTGCTGCCGTTCGGTCTAGCCCGGATAGTAGCGGTAGCCCACAGCGGTGTGATGCGGCGGCAGCAAGCTGACGACATTCGACTGAAATACAAAGGTTTCCAGTTGATTTCGTTCCCGAACGCGAGGACTACAAGCGGATAGCCGGTAGCCGCCGTATATAAGTACTGTTTCGCTCCCGCTCCTTATTCTTATTTTTTTTCGAATGGTCTTTATGGTTGGGGTTTGGAATTGGGTGGAATCTGCTGGATACGTTTTTTATTGCCGCCTTTTCTGAGCGGTATTCTTATTGTGTTATGTTTTTAAGTGGAATATGTTGC
>JBDKHP010000463.1:0-2656 GCA_039797645.1 Bacteroidota bacterium | reverse complement strand
TGCAATTTTTAGCGAGTCTGCTAAGTGGTTGGTTATTAGGTTTCTGCCCATCTGTTGCATCCTACAATTAACATTTCAGTACCCTATCTGATACAATGTTAATGTGCATTGTATCAAATTCCTACCTGTATATCAACAATTAGGTCGCCCTACTTGTGACTTAGCATTTACTTTTGAGATAGCAAATTAAAACAGAGCGCTGATTCGCCCTGCGAGTTGGTAAAAACGCATTGTAGTTCTAAACAATAAAAGTATATCACGATGAAGAGGTGTTTTATTCTCTTGTTCGCATTGGCAATTCTGGCTGGTTGCGGAGAGCAGTTATACCAGAAAACCGGCAACGGTGTAGTGGTTCAATTAAAATCTTCTGCCAAAACTGGCGCGAAACAAGTTCGTCTGGAGGTTATTAACGACAATATTATACGCGTTTCAGCTACGGCTTCCGATAGTTTTTCGGATCGTGAGAGTCTTTCGGTGTTGGCTCAAACTGGCGTGCCGCAATGGACTGTCGATACTCAAAATGATACTTTGGTTTTAAAGACGAAGGTTGTTACGGCTTTACTGTGTCTTGCTGATGGCCAAGTGGTATTTAAGGATAGTCTGGGTAATATCTTGCTTTCTGAATTGAAGGGCGGCGGGAAAACTTTCGAGGCTGTGACTTTAGAGGGTAAGCCGTTCTTTAAGGTACATCAAGTGTTCGACTCGCCAGCTGACGAAGCTTTCTTTGGTTTGGGGCAGCACCAAGATGGGCAAATGAATTACAAAGGTCAGGATGTCGATCTATTTCAGTATAATTCTAAAGTTTCTGTTCCTGTTGTTGTTTCTAGCAAAAATTATGGGGTGCTTTGGGACAATTATTCACGGAGCAAATTTGGCGATATTCGCGATTATTCGCCGCTTTCGCAACTTGTTTTGTTTGATAAAATGGGTAAAAAGGGTGGTCTTACGGCTTCTTATATGCGTAAAGACGGGAAATCTGTGTTGGTTTCGCGTGTTGAAAATAGTATTTATTACGAAACAATTCCGGATTTGGCAAAACTGCCAGAAGGTGCTGCACTCAAGGACTGTAATGTAACTTGGGAAGGCGATTTTGAAGCCAAAGAATCTGGTGTTCATAAGTTTAGGATGTATTCTGCGGGTTACGCAAAACTTTGGATTGACGGTAAGCTAATTGCCGATCGTTGGAGGCAGTGTTGGAATCCGACCTCGGATTTATTTCGCTTGGATCTGGTGAAGGGCGAAAAACACAACATTCGTATTGAATGGGATCCAGATGGTGGCGAATCGTATTTTTCGCTTGATTTAAAGACACCTATCGATGCTGTTAGCCAGAATCAATTGTCCTTATATTCTGAATGTGCGCACGAAATAGATTACTATTTTATTGCAGGCCAAAACGCCGACGAGATTGTAAAAGGATACCGTACACTCACCGGGAAAGCCCCAATTATGCCCAAGTGGATGTATGGTTTCTGGCAGAGTCGCGAACGCTATAAAACTCAAGATGAGCTTCTTAATGCTGTTAAAGAATACCGCAAACGTCAGATTCCTTTGGATAATATTGTGCTCGATTGGCAATATTGGCCAGACGATAAATGGGGTAGTCACGATTTCGACAGTATTCGTTTTCCGGATCCGAAGGGGATGATAGACCAAGTACATGCGCTGAATACGCATATTATGATTTCGGTGTGGCCAAAATTCTATACGGGCAACGATAATTTTGAAAAGATGAATGCCAAAGGGTATTTGTTTCAGAGGAATCTGGAAATGAAACACAAAGATTGGGTTGGCCCAGGTTATTATAATACTTTCTACGATGTGTTTAACCCAGGCGCACGCCAAATGTTCTGGGATCTGATGAACGATAAACTTTTCTCTAAAGGTATAGATGCTTGGTGGATGGATGCATCTGAACCCGATATGCACTCCAACCTTTCTATCGAAACTCGTAAAGAATTGATGTCTCCTACTTATTTAGGGCCAGGTGCTGAATATTTCAACGCATATCCGCTCGAAAATGCACGTTCGATTTTCGAGGGTCAGACTACGGTTGCTCCTAATCAACGTGTTTTTATACTTACCCGATCGGCTTTTACGGGACAGCAGCGGTACGCTGCGGCGACCTGGAGTGGCGATATTGGCACTACGTGGCACGATATGAAGGCTCAGATTGCGGCGGGTGCAAATTTCTGTATCTCGGGTATTCCATACTGGACAATGGACATTGGAGGTTTTGCATCGCAAAAACGTTTTGAAAAACCCAATGCAGCAGATCTGGACGAATGGAAAGAACAAAATATCCGTTGGCATGAATTCGGTGCTTTTTGCCCAATTTATCGTTCGCACGGACAGTTTCCTTACCGCGAGATTTACGAAATTTCGGCAGAAGGCACACCAGCGTACAAAGCTTTGGTGTCGATAGATCAGTTACGTTACCGATTGTTGCCATATATGTATTCCTTGGCAGCACGTACACATTTCGACGATTATACCATAATGCGTCCGTTGGTGATGGACAATGGCAACGATCCAGCTGTTTTTAATATTACCGACCAGTATATGTTGGGTTCTTCGTTCTTGGTTGCGCCTATTACTAGCTATAAGGCACGTAGCCGCATGGTGTATCTGCCAAAAGGCAAATCGTGGTACAACT
>JBDKHP010000462.1:0-5673 GCA_039797645.1 Bacteroidota bacterium | reverse complement strand
AGAAACCTATCAAATCGAAAATCATTTTTTTCCGTTTCTTTTGTCTGAACTCAAAACATGGACAATAACCGACTGCGATATTTCGCTTTCGTTGGCATCGGTAACCGACCGTTTTGTTGCTAAATGGATTGCAGAACACGAATTAAGCGAAGAAGCAAAAGCAGTTTACGAAGCAGGAAAAGAAATTTATATATTCTATTTTGCCAACTTAAACCAGTTGCGGACACATTTAGCCGAAATAAAAACGTGGGACGCAGGATTTTGGCAAATTAAAAAAGTATTGCAAGACCAAAATTTAGCCAGAGATTTATTCAAAACGCTAAAAGAAAAACACGACATTTTGCGAGATAAATTATTACCGCAAATATATAATTATGAATTTATACCAAAGATTGAAATATAAAAAAGAAATATGTATAATCGAGTAGCCCGCCCCCAATCAAATGACTGAGGGAGAGGCTCTCACACCACTCTTAGATTTGCCCCTGAAATTTAACACAAAACAAGGTTCAACTTTTTACTTTTGTAGTGTAGAAAGAATTAACCTGATGACCAAGGTGCACTATCCACACCACAAAGCTTTTAGGCTTATGCTGCGAATTAGACCTTGGCCATCTTAGTTGAAAGTACTGTATAGAATGTTAGGATCTCAGGCCTATTAAGAGTGTTAGCAAAATCAACTATTGGTTAATTCAAAAAGCATTTAATTTTTGAATTACAAGGTTATGAAAACTAAATTATTTGTCGGAATCGATGTATCGAAAAGTTGGATTGATGTTACAATCCTACATTCTTCAGATGTAAAAAAAACTGATTATCAGCAGTTTGACAACAACACAAAAGCCTTTGAATCTATGACCAAATGGATACTGGCTAGTAGTAAAGTTAAAAAAGAGGAAATCCTTTTTTGTCTGGAACACACAGGGGAATATTCTTATTCTTTATGCGAGTATCTATCACAAAATGAATACTTTACATGGGTTGAAAATCCGCTCCAAATTAAGCGTAGTATGGGTGTCAAAAGAGCCAAAAACGATAAAATAGATTCGTTGGAAATTGCAAAATATGCCTATCGGTTTGCAGACAAGGCGATAGCTTATAAAATGCCACCTAAAATCATTAAAGACCTACAAAGCCTCGAAGCATTAAGAAAAAGGCTTGTTAAAACAAAAGTATTGCTAGAAGTATCTGCTAATGAATTGAATGAATGCGAAATGACTGATTTTATCCAAGATAAAACAAAAGATGTTGTCGATCAGATAAAACAAAAAATTAGGGAGGTTGAACAGAAAATAAAGGAACTAATTAAACAAAACGAAGAGGTGAACAATCAGTACAAGCTGTGTTTATCAGTTCCTGGCATCGGACCGCAAACGGCTATTATGCTAATTATCTTCACCCGTTGCTTTACCAGTTTCGAAAATGTCAGACAATTAGCTTGTTACTGTGGCATTGCACCTTTCGAGCAAACATCAGGATCAAGCATAAAAACAAAACCCAGAGTAAGCAATTTGGCAAATAAAAAACTAAAAACATTGTTAAACGCAGGTGCAACCAGTTTACTTCAACATAACAAGGAAACAAAGATATTTTACGAACGAAAAATACAAGAAGGTAAACACCACAATAGTATAATAAATAGTATCCGATACAAAATACTAAATCATGTAATGGCCGTAATTAAAAGAGGTTCAGCATATATGCCTACGGCAGAATATCAGGAATCGAAAAAAGAAGCGTGAAAATATTTTTGTTGTTATGGCTAAAAAAACTCAAAAAGCCGCACGAAGGCGGCTTAAATGGAAAATATTTCCGTTGGCTACCTTATTGCTAGCAGGTTGCTCTCCAGCAGAGCCTACGTCCTCTGGGGGTAGCGTTGCAAAAATATAAAAACATTAAAACATATTTGGATTAATCATAGAATTCGTAGCGTACGGTTCTCGTACTACGCGGTTCGTTAAACTCTCGGGAATGTGGGCAAACTTTGAGATAATGAGCAATCGTTGCTTGGCAACACATTTTGACAGACGTTTAAATGTACTGGTTATTAGCAGAATAAAACTTTGACTATGGCCGCAGGCCAACTGGCTAGGCTCGCCCCGCGCAATTACGGCGCAACAAATGCTGCTGCCGACCGAACTAGCCCGGATCGCGGCAAGTAGCCCACAGCGACGTGACACAATACCCTTTTGTACAGTGGTTTGACTGGAATACAATGTTGCCAAGTGATGGCGTGCCCGTGCGCGAGGACTACAGCCAAGAGCCGGCAGCCGCCTTCTATAAATACAGTTGGGCTCCCGCTCCAAATCCTTTTTTTATTTATTTTCATAGGAATTGGATTTTTCGGACTTTGAATACTGAATTTGTGTTGCTTGGATCGTAGTTTTTTTCTTGATTTCTGGGTTTGTTTCGTTGGTTTTGGTACTGTTTGCCGTGTCGAGAATGTGTATCTTTGAAGCTCTAAAAGGCAAATGGGTGCGACAAACCATGATCTTTTGGTGTGTTTTAACTTCAAAAAATTAGCATGTCAAGTAGCGAAAATAGAATCAAACTTATTGTGCAACAAAGGGTTGTATTTTTTTCTGTAATCCTATTCTTTGGAAAAATTGTTGCGTATTACCTAACTTCGTCGGTGGGAATTCTTACGGACGCGCTGGAAAGTACGGTGAATGTACTGACCGGATTTATTAGCATTTACAGCATCAGTGTGGCGTTGAAACCGAAGGATAAAGATCACCCTTTTGGCCATGGTAAAATAGAGTCTATTTCGGCTTCAATAGAGGGTATTCTTATCGCTTTGGCTGGTATTTTTATCATTTTCGAAGCGGCGCAACGTTTATTTAATCCTGTAGAAGTGCAGAAATTGGATGTTGGTATCGTGATTATTGCTGTGGCTGGCGTTGTGAATTATATTTTGGGTTACTACAGCATTAAAACGGGTAAAAAGCATAATTCGATTGCCTTGGTGGCTGGCGGAAAACACTTACAATCTGATACTTACTCTACAATCGGTTTGGTTATTGGTTTGGTGTTGTTGTATGTTACTGAAATTGTATGGCTAGATAGTGCCATTGCATTTATTTTTGGAGCTGTGATAATTTATACTGGTTATCATATACTTAAGGAGACTAGCTCCAATCTGATGGATGAGGCGGATGTGGAAATGCTGAACGAAATTATGGAAGCGCTTTCGGCAAATAATTCCGTAAACTGGATAGATATTCACAATCTGAAATTGGTAAAATATGGCGATAAATACCATATAGATTGCGATTTGACGCTGCCTTGGTACATGAATATTGCCGATGCGCACAAGGAAAATGACAAACTTGAGGCTGTTGTCTCGGCAAGATACCCAAACAGTACAGATTTTACGATTCATTCAGATGCTTGTAAACCAAGGCATTGTGTGGGTTGTAGGGTTGAAAACTGCCCCTACAGATCTGTTGAATTTGACACAAATGCCGCTTGGACATTTAAGAAAATGATTAGCATTTCGGGGGCTGTTCGCTATTAGGTTTGTGATTATTTTTTTTCTGCACATATTCAAGTATCGGTTTAATGCTACTTTCGGCTAATTTTGTACATTTAGATTGGCGCGAATTTACAATTGCGTTTTCTACAGTACCCATAACCTAAATTCTATATATGAACTTGATACCTAGTATGTTGCTAAGGCAGCTTTACACCAATGGAAGCCTAGAAAAGACCGAAGACGGGGCGAGGTTTATCATTAAAAATAGATTGACTGATTCGAGCGTTGTCCGTGTGGATAGCGTGCAGATTGGTATGCAAGTAGTTTATCCCGAGGACATTACGGTTCGGCTTCCGAACGGTAGTCTGCGTATTGCTTCAGAAATTAGCGAAGCCGAACCAGTAGCCTTTGCCCTTAAACAAATGTTGGAAGTGCATTGCAAATTAGATAGCCCAATTTCGCATGGGAAATACGAGATTGTGATACGTTTTAAGGCTACAAATTTTGGGAAACTTACGGTGAAAGTGAGCGATTCGTACGATGCCCAACGTACTGAAGCTGTGCGTATTCCGCGCGATGCAGCGAACGATTATTCTAAAGCGGCGATTCTGAGTCGGCAGAAATTTGTCGAAGATTTTACAGGACAGAAAATCGAGCATATTGGGGTTTATTCTCTCGACCCAGAAAAATTGCCAGGGAATATTGAAAATTTTACGGGGGTGGCGCAAATACCGATCGGTTTTGCTGGCCCTCTTCTTGTGAATGGCGAACACGCTATGGGCCAGTTCCTGATACCCATGGCCACTACCGAAGGCACGCTTGTGGCTTCCTATAACCGTGGCATGATGCTCCTAAATGCTTGTGGCGGTGTTAAATGCACTGTGATTGGCGATGCTATGCAACGTGCACCGGTTTTCGTTTTTGAAGATGCGCGAGGTGCCCGCGATTTTGTAAATTGGGTTAAAATAAACGAACGCGAGATAGCTTTGCAGGCCGAATCCACCTCGAGCATCGCCAAATTGCAGTATATTGACACGATACTTTCCAACAAATTTGCCTATCTGCGGTTCAATTATTCGACTGGCGATGCTGCAGGCCAAAACATGGTAGGCAGGGCTACTTATGTGGCATGTACTTGGATCATAGATCAGTATAAAGATCATCCGATTACAAATTTCTACTTGGAATCCAATTTGGCAACCGACAAAAAAGCCTCACAAATCAACATCATGCGCACACGTGGCAAACGAGTTGTGGCCGAGGCTCTTATAAAGCGCGACATTCTGATCGAAAAGATGCGCGTAGAACCCGAGAAGCTCAATTACCACACCCAAGTTTCAAACGTTGGCGCATTTCTTTCTGGTGCGAACAACAACGGCGCACATTCGGCCAACGGCATCACGGCGATGTTTATCGCTACTGGTCAAGATGTTGCGAATGTGTCCGAATCTTCGGCAGCCATATTTTACTCCGAACTCACTCCCCAAGGCGATTTGTACGTATCCATCACACTTCCATCTCTTATCGTGGCAACGCATGGCGGCGGTACAAGTTTGCCGACGCAAAACGAATGTCTCAATTTCTTGGGCTGCAAAGGTCGGGGAACTGTCAATAAATTTGCCGAAATTGTAGCGGGCGTGGTCTTGGCTGGTGAACTATCCCTCGGTTCGGCCATTTCGTCGTCAGACTGGGTTTCGAGTCACGAACAATATGGCCGCAACCGTTAGCATATTTACCCACGAAACTGAATACCCCTGCGCGGAGGTTCAGCTTCGTGGGGATTAATACTCACGCGGAATAGTCTCTCCGCGCACCACCATCAATCCGTTCATAGCCAGTGATTTAAGTTCATCTTCGCCAGGATATACATGCACGGGGCCAATCTTATACACCCGTTCAATGATTAGATTCACCACAAATTTGCTATTTGCGAGTCCGCCAGTAATCAGAATCGCATCCACCGCCCCCTTGAGGACTGTGGACATTGCCCCAATTTCTTTCGCCACCTGATAGGCCAACGACTCCAACATGAACTTGCTGTGTGCATCGCCCTGCGCCGCCAGTTGGTCTAGTTCGTAGCCTGAATTTGTGCCACAATATGCCACCAAACCACCCTCGCCAGTCAACATTCTCTTCACCTTTTCTTTAGTGTAACGCCCACTAAAACAAATGTTTACAAGATCTCCAGTTGGCAGTGT
>JBDKHP010000461.1:0-3735 GCA_039797645.1 Bacteroidota bacterium | reverse complement strand
TTTTCGAGTAAATTACGAAGCTCGCCCATCAATGGCATCAATGATTGTACACCCCCCGAAATTGCATTTACCGGATTGTTAATTTCGTGAATAAGCCCCGACGTAAGCTGGTGAATAGAAGACAATCGCTCTGAATGTACCAATTTTGATTGTGTTGTGTGGAGTGCGTCTAAGGCAGCTTGTATAGCATTTTTCTGCTCCTCTATCAGTACATTTTTGCGTATCAATTCTTGGTTTTGTACCTCGAGTTTGTTTCGTTGGGTTTCTATCTCAATATTTTTGCGCAGGAGCATTTTTGTAACCTTTTTGCGCTCTTTGCTTCGATAATAGCCTCCAATAGCCAGCAGTATAAGGAAGACAACGCCAAAAATCAATAACATTATAATAAGCTCATTGCGCTGTTTGTTGAGTTTTCTGATCCCAATATCTTCTTCTAACGATGCAATTTGCTTGTCCTTGATTTCAGTTTCGTTTTGGCGTTTAATCTCTTCTATACGCAGCCGTTGTTTGCTGAAAAGTACTTCGCGTACGGAATCGAACGAGGCATTGGCCGAAATCCCAAATTCCAAATTCCGATTACTAAAGTAAAATTGCGACAACCGTTGGTAGCCATACATCTGATATTCTAAGTTCCCCCCTTGTTTTGCCCAGAAAACACCCAAATTTAGATAGGTGTTTAGCATCGCATACTCCCCATCGAATTCGGGGATGAAGTATTTGTTCCGTTCGGGGCTTTTCTTTATTGCCAGTAGCAGTGCGGCGAAATCTATATAAGCTTTGTAGAGCTGTGTGTAATTCTGGTCGAAGGAGAGTATGTCGATAGATTTCTGGTAGTATTCAAATGCCAAAATCCACTTCTTTTCTTTCGATAATAAATCGGCCATTGCATTGTAAACCAGACCACTACCTTCTGTTTGGCCAGTTTTAAAATACAATTGTTGGCTCTTATTAAAATATTTTATTGCTGCTTTAATCTGATTCTCTCGACTCAACGAAAGCCCATATAAAAAGTAGGATTCTGCAAGCAAACTGTCGTTTTGTAATTGCTTTGAGTAGCCTATTGCTTGGGAGGCATATTTCAGAGCCTCTTTGTAGTCTGATTGTTTGTGCAGGAAATACGCAAAATTGATATTAACACGCGCCGAAACTCGCGGATCTTTCAGCTCTTCGGATAGCATAAGAGCTTTAAAAATAGACTGAAAGGCTAGATCGAGATCGGCGTTGAGGTTGTAGCAATCTGCCATTTGACATAATGTCTCGGTTTGATTTATCTGATCGTGTATCTGATCGTAGGCATTTAACGCTTTTTTATAATACAACGTGGCTTGGCTGTAGTTGCGTTCGCGAATCGCAAGACTGGCTAATTCGAGATATAATTTGCCTGCATTTCCGAAATTTGATGCACGAAGTGCTGCTTCGAGTTGTGAGGTATATGCGGCTTTAGAAGTAAAGGAGTCTGTAATACATTCAAGTTCTGTCTCCGGATTCAAAGGCGTATTTTGTGCGCAGACCCTACAAGCAAACAAAACAAGGAGTATTGCGAAAAGCCACAACCGTAGCGATGCTTCAAAAAGCATCCTTAGGTTATGTGTGCCAGAAGCCGCAAGGCTTTGTTTCGGCCTCCAGGATTTGGCCTTATACAATCCATTGTCCACTTTGTATTGATTTGAAATAAAAGAATAGAGCAAAGATGCGAGCACTCAAAATTACACACAATACAGTAGCATACACGACATCAACTTCAATTTTTTTGAAAGAGATTATTTCGGGTTTGTGTACTGTATATGTTTTTGTATTTTTCAACAGGGTTTATGATCCTGTGAAAATTTTAAAGAGATAATCGCGCGGCAATCAAATCTATATTTGCTTGCTTGGCAACTTAACTAAAAAGTAATGACATTAATTTTTAGTTTCGATATGAGTGTGAAATCCTCAATTTCTTCCAAAATATCGGTGTCGTCGTCTTCGTAATACCAGTTTACAACGACTTTCCCATTTTGGTTTTCATATTGTTTCAACAACCGAAAAATATCGATTATTCGTTTGGACGAGCTTGTGTTGAAATACGTCAATTTGAATTCAAATTCGATGGGACCTTTTTTTGTATTCATATAGGCTTCCAACCAACCAAGTAATGGTTCGTAAAATGCGACCGAATCTTCTAAATAAGATTCTCCTGAAATGGTACACTTCCCAGTATTTGCATCGAAATTAACAGTGGGCACAAAGTATTCTCCAGTGCTGCCTTGTATAGCAAGGTTTTCCATATAATTGTGTCTTTAATAGGCTTTGGTTTGTAAAAGTAAACTTTTTTGGTAAAAATATAAATGTTTGGTGTAATTAAATACTTTGATTTGATGAAGCTTGCATTTTGTCGTGTTTGTAGGTTTAGATTTCCATTCTGATTACTGATTGATATAACTTGTTTTATTTAAAACGGGGTTTTGGTGTTTAGTTGGGTTTCCTAGTATTAAATGGGTGCTCGGTTTGAGATCTATTTTGAAGATATTGTAATTTGTGTAGGCGCGTATTTCGGAGCTTCGGGGCAGTTGGGTGCTTTGCGTGGGTGTTATAATCTGACAAAGCATACCGTTGGTAGCATAGTGTAGGGATGTTGGTTTTGTTTTTTGTACGTCGATGCGGGCAATCCCGATGGTGTAGGGTGGTTGTTTTTTGTGTTGCTTTGGTTGTATAAACTGGGTGAGCGACTCGAAAATGTCGTCGGGGTTGCTTTGTGTGTGTGATTGTAGCTGTTGTTTTGTGTGTCGTTTGAGTTCGGCTCGCTCGTTTGGGTAGATTACGTGTGCTGATTCTACTCGCACCACGAATAGGTGTTCGGTATTATTGTTGGTAAATTGGGCGATAAATTCCCATGTTTTGAGGCCTTGTTTGGTGTAATTTACGTGTATCCCATTGGCTAATTGGTGTTGCGAGGGGTGTACTTTGTCTGGTTCGTAGGCGGGTTGCCCTGTGGGTACTTGGTTGTGGTTTTGTTTGTTGTGTGTTTTGAACAATATGAATAGCAATATGGACAGCCCAAGGATTAGAAACTGCCAGGTTTGCGCCGCCTGATTTGTGTTTGCCCACCCGCGTTCTGTGTTGGATGCTGAATGGGTTTGGGTGGGTATGGGGTGGTTTTTAATGAGAAAGGGCTGTTTTTGGGTGCGGAATCCGCGTTGGCCTAATAGAAGGTGGTTGGTTTTTGTTTTGAAGGGTGTACCAATTGATACCATGCAATATTCGGGTTGGTTGCCTATTATGAGCATTTCGGTATTGGTGTTGAATGTGTTGCGTAGCCAATTTTTGTTGGTTGGCGACAGAATAATAAGTAGTTGTATGCCTTGTAGTTTCTCTGGGGCTTGTACCCTGCTGAGGGCAACTCTACGGTTTTTGAGCTTGAGGGGCCTAAGCTTTTGTGCCAATTTGTGGTATTGGTTGGTGTCGTTACACAGTATGGCTATGTTGAATTGTTCGCTTGTGATGGGGTTTGGCCATTTCATGTTTTGGGTGATGCGATAGATGTCCATCGCGGAATCTTCCGGTGGGTTCGCTGTGTTTTGTGCTTTTAGGTTGCCACAATTACAGAGGTTGAATATTAGGTATATCAGGACGATTCGGGACATTTGTTTTTTATGCTTAGGTGTGAGGTTTATTTGTGTTTGAGTGTATGTTTTATTTGTTGTGTATTTAGAGTCTGTTTTTTTGTCGATCTCTGCGTTGGATCGAATTTTTTAA
>JBDKHP010000460.1:0-10231 GCA_039797645.1 Bacteroidota bacterium | reverse complement strand
CCCTTGTTTTTTCATAAATCTAAGTTTTAAACAGTTAATATGAAGTTTATTGTTTTAGTTTAATTCCCACGGCACTTTTACCAGTTGTATAAATGACCCCATCAAGTTGAAGATGGTCATCTTCACAATCCTTCTGTATTCGCGTCACAAATTGTTTAAGGTCTTCCTCTATCGAGTTGTTTACCAAGCCCCCTGTCACTAAAGACTTCATTTTGAAACCGCCGCCCTTTTTTGAGACCACTTCGTATTCAGCAATCGGTTCGGAAAACACATAAATACGTGTGCCATCTATCTTTTGTACACGCGCCATTCCACGGTTTTGGTCTGTAGCTTCATCTGTAAATTTTACAGCAATTACTTTTTTACCACTTGTGTAAATTACAGCATCTACCTTCACATTTTGACTTTCAGCTTCCTTTAAAGTACGTTTTACAAATTGCGCCGCTTTGTCGGCAACGGATTCTGTAACAAGCCCTCCGGTAATCAAAGAAGTCATTTTCAGACCTGTGTTTTCGTCGAAAACAACTGTGTACTGACGCACCGGTTCAGACATAAAATAGACTTCTATACCTTGGATCTTATTTACCCTTGCAAGGTTTTTGTCTGTGTCTTGTGCCGAAGTTCGCAATAAACTTATTGCACACAATACAATAATTAAAATTATTTTTTTCATAGTTTTTGGTTTATTTTATTTAAAATTTCAATAATTGAGTCAATTTGATGTTGTAAATATTGGTTTTGTGCCTGAATACGATCTGAAATTGCAAATTGTAAAGAAGGGTCGAGGTTCAAAATATCGCATATCTGTAGAAACCGCTCTAAACTTATACTTGTTTTAAGTGATTCAATACGAGCGTATGAACTTGTATCCAAACTAAGTTTTTCTGCCATAAATTCCTGACTATAACCAAGTTCACAACGCCTCGATTTTATTCGCTCTATAATTTTTTGCATACTCATATTTTCGATGTAAAACTCCTTATTTAAAGTTTATCGCATTTTGCAATTTTTGCGGTAAACCTTGCATTTCATGCAGGATTACTAAGTTCAAGCAATAATTTGTACTGCTTATAGCTTATAATGCAAACTTAGCTGGTAATATTTGCATTCTCTGTTTGTGGTAAGCTTACAATTCAAAATATGCATAATTCATTTATTATTAACTATTTAACAATTTAAGTAAATGTTTTTTTGATAAAAACACACGGCGCCACGAAATTAAACTGACATTTTATTCCTCTAATTTTAGATTGCCACAGAATAATTCTTAGGATTTGAACAAATACTCCATTCAAACTGCTCTGTTTTTGAAAAATAAAAGCGGCTGAATATGTTATTGATATCAATAGGGCTTAATTGTAGCTAATAGCTTGCATTGTGCTGAGCAAGCCGAAAGATTGTTCGCGGTTTTGACGATCTATGTGCCTTATTCGGAGCGCATAGCCAAGCCGTAGGCTTGGTGTGCGATAACGCCACATGGCCGTAGGCCAAAGTAAAGGGTTTGCCCCGCGTACCTACGGCGTAATAAATGGTACTGCCGACCGAACTAGCCCGGATAGTAGCGGTAGCCCACAGCTGGCGAACGTAAGCCTCAGTTTATGAAAGGGCTGGATTGAAATACACAAGCGGCCTACTGAAAACACCCCCTCCAGCGAGGACTACAAGCGGATAGCCGGCAGCAGCCATTACAAATATTGTTGGGCTACAGCTTCTAATCCTTATTTTTTCTATTATTCATCGTTTACCGACGAAGATGCTTTTTTGTCGTAATAAAACAACCCGCGTTTTTGAACTACGCTATTGGGGCAGATATTGTTCGTTTTTGTACTGCTTTATGGAATTTTGAGGCTGATGTCGCGCTTGTTTTAGGTTTTTATTCGTTTGATTTGAATGAGGCTTTGCAATTCATTGTCGTTTGCCGAAAGCTCACAGTGGTGGGGCGGGTATTGGCCTTTGGCGAATTGGAATTTCATTAAAAAGCACTTAGCTTTGTTTGCCGATGTTTTTTTTGAGCATTCGGGATAATATTGACACGAAATATTGATGGATTATGGGCAATACGACAATGACTTTTGAAGGATTGAGAACAAGCCTTTTGGGGGTTTGTGAAATGTCTGCGGCAGCCAAGGCTATTCCAGATCTCGTGCAGATGTTTGATTATCACGATACTATATTGCTCGGAAAGTTGCAAGAACAGGCTGTGGAAGCGGCTTTGCCAGCTTACTTGGCTACCGAGATTCTGATTCGCGACATTAATTTAACCAAGGATGCTTTGTTGGCTTCGTTTCTGTTGAACTTGGCCTCGCTTGGTTTGCTAGACGAGGCTTATGCCTCGCCTTATTATGTGGGTACAGTGCGCGAATTGGTGGACACTGGCCTCAGAATTCGGAAGCTCCAGACGGGTAAATTAAGTGTTCATGCCGAGAATTTCATCAAATTGGTGCTTACGTTTTCGCCAGATTTGCGGGTTATTCTTATCGAACTGGGTTGGGTGTTATTTTACGTACGTAATTTCAGACTACTGGACAAAAAGATGCAGGAGAAAGTGATTGTGGAGAGTAAACTTATTTACGCACCTATTGCCCACAGGCTTGGTTTGTATGCCATAAAAACAGAAATTGAAGATCTTTGGCTTAAAAATAGCAAGCCTGAGTTGTATAAAGATATTGCCGAAAAACTCGAATCGAGTAAGGCTGAAAGAGAAAAGTTTATTGCCGATTTTATTGCGCCAATCAAAAAGAACCTCGAGGAGGCTGGCGTGGTATGCGAGGTGAAGGGCAGGCCTAAATCTATTTTTTCGATCTGGAATAAAATGCAGAAACAGGCCGTTGGTTTCGAGAAAGTGTACGATAAATTTGCGATTCGGGTGATTATTGACGCGGTTTCGCTCAATGAAGAAAAGCCGCTTTGTTGGCAGGCATATTCAATCGTTACGGAACACTACAAGCCGTTTCCGAAAAGGCTGCGCGATTGGATTTCTGCACCCAAAAATAGTGGCTACGAGTCGCTGCACACCACGGTAGAAACTGAAAGTGGCGACTGGGTTGAAGTGCAAATCCGCACCCAGAGAATGGACGAAATTGCTGAGAAGGGGCAGGCTGCACACTGGAAATACAAAGAATCTGGTGGGAATGCAAACCGCGCAAATACCCTCGACAAACTCTTGGCCGATATGCGTACGGCGCTCGAAAAACCTGGCGATGAGAGCGATAAAGACAGGGTTGCTATTAAGGAGGCTTTGTACGAAAAAGATATTTTTGTATTCACCCCCAATGGAGACCTTATTAAACTTCGTCCGGAATCTTGTGTGCTCGATTTTGCCTTTTCGATTCACACCAAGCTAGGGGCAAACTGCAAGGGTGCCCAAGTGAATGGCAAATTCGTAACCAATAAATATGCGCTAACCAACGGCGATACCGTAGAAGTGGTAACTGCCAGCACTGTGCAAGCAAGTATAGAGTGGCTCAATTATGTGACATCGCCACGTGCCAAAATGAAAATCAAGCGGCTGTTGGCAGAAATGAAGTTTACTGAGGCCGACATGGGAAAAGAATTGCTTTTCTATAAACTGAAACAATGGAAAGTTGAAAATAGAGACGAGGCCCAGCAAAAGTTGCTAAAAACCTTGGGATTTAATTACTTGATGGAGCTCTACGATGCGATAGGCAAAGAACGTGTCGATTTGTCTAAATACAAGGCGGAGCTTACTGGCGCTGCAAAACCGGTCGTGGTGGAAACTAAGCAAACTGCGGTGGTGGAACGTCTCTCGGATAGGGGCAGCGACCCCTTAATAATTGAAAGGGGTGCATTTTCGATGGCCTATTCGTTCGCAAAATGCTGTAGTCCGATGCAAGGCGAAGATATTTTCGGTTTCGTAACCGTGAAAAATGGGATTAAAGTGCACGCCTTGCGGTGTTCTAATGCGCACGACCTTATAGAAAGGTACAATTATCGCATTGTGCCTGCGCGTTGGGCCGAGACCGTAGGTAAGTATAATATTACGACCAATATTCAGGTAGAAGCCCCCGATATTCAAGGACTCACAAACCTAATTACAAGAGCTATACTCGACACCGAAAAAGTATTACTTAAAGCCATTGATGCAAAGACAGTTGGCAAAAGATTCGAGGCGCGTATTACCTTAGATGCCGTTGATTCTAAGGCCATAGAAGGACTTATCGTAAGGCTGAAACGGACACAAAATTTCGACCAGATCTACAAGCTCTAATATTTCTTACGGGCGTTTCACAAAGGCAGGAATTCACTTGAAATTCCTGCCTTTGTAAATATTTGGGGTGTATTTCGGGCGTGGTATTTCTGAGAAATTTGGCACACTGGAAAATCAGTTCTACTTTTCGGGGCACAAATCTAGGTTGGTGGTTTTTCGACCTAGCGTCGCTACTCATCGGCAATTTGCGTGTGATTAGCTTCCCACGGCATCGACCCAATTTACGGATCGGGTCTTTTTGCAGGTATTTCAACGATTTAGTAACAAAAATGAAAATAGCCCTTGTAGTTGGAGCTAGTGGTGCGATTGGTCAGGCTCTCGTAACTTCGCTCACCGAATACCCCGGATACGATAAAATAGTTCTACTCCTGAGACAGCCCCTAGCTCTAGAACACGCCAAAGTAGTACAGATCGTTTTCGATTTTAGTACCGAAAATTACGATTTTGCGGCCTACAACCCCCAACACGTATTCTGCTGTGTGGGAACCACAATGCGCAAAGCAGGTAGCAAAGCCGCATTTACAGCCGTAGATTACGACATTCCGTGCCGAATGGCCAATGCCCTGCATAATTCAGCCGCCAAAAAAATGGTGATGGTGTCGTCGATTGGAGCAGATGCACAAAGCAAAAATTTCTACCTGCGTACCAAAGGGCTTACGGAACAATATTTGTATCAAAAATTAGGGGGACGCTTACGTGTGGTGCGTCCTTCGCTGTTGTTGGCCAAGCGGGTAGAAAAACGTTCTGGCGAGGATTTTGCGATTTGGTTTTACAAAAACCTAGGTTGGGTATTTCGTGGCTATCTGAAAAAGTACAGAGCCATTAAGGTAGAAGACGTTGCAAAGGCCATGATTGTGATTGCAAACACAGAAAACCCGCAGCAGATCTACGAATCTTATCAGTTGCAACGATTGATAGGAAACAACAACTAAAAACCCGTGTACGGAAATTGTGTTAAAAAGTTTCAACAATTGTGATAATAATCACAAAATGATTTGCACGATAATAATTTCTGATTACATTTGTGAACCTTAACATTTGGTCAGTATCCTATAAAAGAGGTAGTTAACTGTTTTTTATAGGGCGAAGTTAAATTTAAAAGCATTGTATGAAAATTAATTTCATGCCATTATCAGTTGGATTGGCCTTGTCCATTTCACTAACATCAGCAATAAACGTAATGCTCGGTGAGGTAAAAAATGATCGTCAAAGCAGCCTAGAAGAATACATAGACATTGAAGGTTTCGCCAAAGGAGAAACCTTAGGAATAGATCTAGGTATTCGGAAGTACACCAACACCGATAAGCCACTAAGAATTGGGCAGAGTCAGTATTGCGACGTATTGCGCAACGACGCTAACGTAAACCAGATTATTGCACACAACATCAGAAACCAACGCACGGAAAGTCGTTCGCAAAAAACGATGCGTTCGTTCGTAACAAAGCTCCCAAAAGTAAACGATGTAGAACGCTTCGATGGGTATTTTGCAGGCAAAACCAAAGACGATGCCCAGCAAGGCGTTGACGAACTTTTAGCCTATGCAAAAAGCTACCGAGGTACACCTTACAGATGGGGCGGGCTAAGCGACAGAGGTTTCGATTGTTCAGGATTCACACAAACTGCTTTCAAACACGTAGGTATCAACCTACCACGCACCTCACAAAGTCAGTCACAACTTGGCGAACGAGTTTCTGTAGCCGATGCAAAACCAGGCGATATGGTTTTCTTTGGTCGTAAAAGAGGCAAATCGTACCGCACATCGCACACTGGTATTGTGGTGATGAATGGAAATGGACAACTACGAGTAATACACAGTTCCAACCGTGGTGTCGTAGAAGAAGACATTCTGAGCGTACAATCTTACCAACGTAGATTCTTGTTTATCAAGCGTATATTATGACCCCTATCAATACTCAATAATTTCCGCCCCAAATCGTTTACGGTTTGGGGCATTTTTTTTGCGCCCTAAAAATACTGCAAGCGACACCTAACACCGTCCACACGCCATACACCCAATGGTTTCCACACAACAAATTTAGACACTTCTCAATGGAAATAGAACTTGTACACACTGCCGACGGATCCGACACCTTGTACGTAAAATCGCTCGACGAGCATTATCATTCCACCCACGGCGCACTACAAGAATCGGTACATGTATTCGTAAATGCAGGACTGGCAAACAGTAAATCCGACCCAATCGCCCTATTCGAAGTCGGATTCGGAACAGGCCTAAACGCAATTCTCGCCTACCGTTACGCAGTAGCACATCAGATTCGGGTTTGCTACCACGGTATAGAAAAATATCCACTCGCAGCCGCCGTAATTGCCCACCTAAATTACGCAAGTTTCCTTTCCGCAGGCGAACAACAGGTATTTGAGCAGTTACACAGTGTGGCTTGGAACTGCTCGCACGAAATAGGCCCATACTTTGAATTTCGCAAAACCGACGCCGATCTACTCCTTTACGAACCCTCCGAGAAGTACAACCTCATCTTCATGGATGCCTTCTCCCCAAACAAACAAGCCGAAATGTGGGCAGACAGCGTGTTCGAGAAACTAGCAAGCATCACAACCAGCGGAGGCGAATTGGTAACCTACACCGCCAAGGGCGACGTAAAGCGAAGCCTTCGCAAAGCAGGATTCCGGGTGAAACGACTCGTAGGCCCACCCGGAAAACGCAATATGATACGCGCCACGAAATTGTAATGCCCACCCCAACAATCTACCCTATCTGCACCAACAAACCACACAGCCCACAAGTGTCGTTCGAAACCAAGCCGAGAATAAAGAAAAAAAAGGATAAGGAGCTGTAGCCAAACAGTATTTGTAATGGCTGCTGCCGGCTATCCGCTTGTAGTCCTCGCTGGAGGGTACCAAATCAATAGGCCACCCATGTATTCCAATCCAACACTTTCAGAAACCGAGGCTTCCGTTCGCCAGCTGTGGGCTACCGCTACTATCCGGGCTAGTTCGGTCGGCAGCACCACTTATTACGCCGTAGGTTGGCTGGGCAAGTACTTTCCATTGGCCTACGGCCATGTGAAGCAACCACAGTGTCACGTCCTGAAATTGGTGGGTGTGTTACGCAAAGAAAATCGACATGTGTCAGTACATGACATTATTCGGTTTACTGAACGTTGGTTCCTTAATTTAATAACATTCGGCCTTCGTCCACTCCCGATGGAAGGTATTTGCTGACGCGGTACCAGCGTCTGGAACTATGGGTACGCCCCATGGCCGTAGGCCAACTGAAAGTGCTTGCCCTGCGCACCTACGGCGTAATAAGTGGTGCTGCCGACCGAACTAGCCCGGATAGTAGCGGTAGCCCACAGCGGTGTGGGGACGTGGCAGCAATCTGACACTATTCGTTTGGAAAACAAATGTTTCCAGTTGATTTCGTTCCCGAACGCGAGGACTACAAGCGGATAGCCGGCAGCAGTCTTTACAAATCTTGTTGGGCTACAGCTCCTTATTCTTATTTTTTTTGCACGCTGAATTTTTTTTTACTTTCTTACGTTGGTGGCCTCCTTGCGCGGTGAATTTACAGCTGCTCAAAACCTTCCGTTGCACATTTTTAACGTGGAATACTCGTTTACATTTGCCCAAACCAACGAAACTACCTAAGTTTACATTTGCATTCAAATGAGTATAATCTAAATGTTTCAAGTGAAGCAATTCAAACAGACGCTCTTATCGCTGTTCTTGCTGGTTGTGTTTCTGACACCACTTGTGGGGAAATCGTTGCACTTCCATACACATTACGAACGGTGTAATGCTAAAGAAATTAAGCATTTACACCAAGCTAAATCTCATTGCGAACTATCTTTTCATAGCATTACTGTATTTTACAATGATTCTTTTGCGCAGAAATCAGTGGTGTTTAACTCGTGGTCGGGTTTTGTGGCCGACTACGATTCAGTAAGCGTGCAGCAGATTCAATTTGCTTGCCGTAGCCTTAGGGCACCCCCGCGCAGCGTATCCTAGCTCCTTACAGCTCAGTTTTTATCGGGTTTTATCGCTCTCAGTTTGTGAGCTATATGGTTGTGGCCAAATTTTCGGGCTCCTAAACTATATACTTTCGATTTTGCGGGATGAACAATATACTCTGGTTTCACAGAATTCAGCTAGTCTGAGTTCGTGTTACTATTTAGATGTTGTTCTTGACGGACTGTACACCCCACTGTTGAGCATACCCGGATTTATACAATTACAACGAAGCGCGAAGTTTAATTCGTCTTGCTTCGGATAAAGGGATAAACCTCCATCGTTGGATGGTTCGGATTTCGCCCTGAAATCTCTATAAATAATCAAAAAAATTTCAAAAATGAAACAAATATTCACAATATTGTTGCTTTTTGCATCCGTCATCGGATCATTTGCCCAACATACTATTTCGGGTATCGTAACCGACGAAAAAAACGCACCACTGCCTGGTGTTACAGTGTATGTAATGTCTTTGGCCAAAGGAACAGTAACCGACGATAATGGCAAATACGAACTCAATAACATGCCTTCGGGCGAACTGCAATTACAGTTTTCGTTTGTAGGGAGGGCAAATGTGATCCGATATACAAAACTTCAAAAGTCTGATTTGCAGCTTAATATTGTGCTTAACCCTTCGGCGATTGAAACCGAAGAGGTACTCGTAACGAGCGGCTACAACAACACGCAGCACGAAAATGCAGTAAAAATTGATGTGCTTAAAATGCAAAACAACACAAACCTCATCAGTGCGAATTTGTGCGAAAGTTTGGCAAAAATACCGGGTGTCGATCTGATTACAAAAGGTTCGGGTGTGGCAAAACCTGTGATTCGTGGGCTTTCCAGAGACAATATCTTGTCGTTAAACAACGGAATGAGGTTCGAGAATTTTCAGTACTCAGACCACCATCCGCTGGGTATTGATGAGTACGATGTCGAAAATGTGGAAATAATTAAAGGCCCAGCTTCTTTGCTCTATGGTTCTGATGCAGTAGGTGGGGTGCTGAATTTTTTGAAAGAAAAACCTGCTTCTGTAGGTTCTTTTGTCGCAGATTACAACTTTAAATATTTGTCGGTTTCGCAAGGAATTTCGAACAATGTGGGTATAAAAGCTGCGGGTTCTCACTTTTTTGGAGGCCTACGTGCAGGTTTTAAATCTGCCGCCGATTATTTGCAAGGAGATGGCGATTTTGTGCCGAATTCGCGCATGAAAGAGCAAGCGTTTCATGCAAATGCGGGCTACAATAATTCGTGGAGTAGTCTAAAACTGTTTTACGATTATAATTCGGAAAAATTGGGGCTTGTAGAACCCGAAGCAGTAGCAGAAACCACCGAAAGAGGCCGCGAAGTGGGGCTGATGTTTGAGCAGATTACAAGCAATATGGTATCGTCGCAAAAAAAAATCTTTGTCGGCGATTATACAATCGAGGCAAATGCTTCGTGGCAAAATGCAGTACTTGCACATGCCCAAAACAACGATCTTGTAGAACTAGAAATGGCTCTCCGCACCCTTACTTATGAATTAAAAGTACATTTACCGTCGGGCAAAAATGCCGAGTATATAATTGGAGCACAGGGAATTTCGCAGCAGTATTCTAATATTAACGACCGTGTAACTTTGTTACTTCCCAAAGCCAGTGTGGATAGTTATGCTGCTTTTGCCTTGTTGCAATACACTTTTTTCGATAAACTGAATGTGCAAACGGGTTTGCGCTACGATCAGAAACAAATTCAGACCAACAGTATCGGCCAACTACACGAAGAATCATTTCGCGCCGCAATATCAAGGGATTACGGAAGTTTGAGCGGATCGGTTGGGGCGACTTATCAGCCGTCCGAACAGTTTTTGTTGCGCTACAATTTTGCAGCCGCCTTCCGCACGCCCAACTTGGCAGAGTTAACTGCCAATGGCCCCCACGAAGAAGTGTATGAAAAAGGTGACGCCTCACTCATTCCACAAAAAGCCCTCGAAAACGATTTGAGTATGCACTTCCATTCTGCCAATATTACGTTCGATTT
>JBDKHP010000459.1:0-3404 GCA_039797645.1 Bacteroidota bacterium | reverse complement strand
TTGTGCTTTTTTGTAACGATTATCAATTTGGCTTCAAGTTTCAATTGCTTATTGTCTATCTTTAAGCACAATTGAAGACAATCGAATGCTCAAATAAGATCCAAAGACAATCCGCACAAAGATACCCTAACTGAATTACTACTCAAAACTACACGCAATGAATGCCCTATTGATTGACGACCACGATGCTGCCCGAACATTCTTAGCAGCCAGCCTACGCGCAAGATTCCACCTAGAAATACGAGAAAGTAAATCGGGAGTCGATTCGCTCCAATTGCTTGCAATTACGCAATTCGATCTTATCGTTCTCGATACCAGTTTCGACAGAATTGCAGAACAGAATGGGCTATGTTGCTACTCCTTGGTAAAAAAAATGAGAGAACTTGCTCCCAATTCTATCTTCTTTGTATATACCCATGCAGACTCGCCAGTTCTCTTAGAAGCCATACGCCACCATGTAAACGGAATTGCACTCAAGAGCGATAACATAGCCGATGTCATTGGGCTAATTAGTCAGTGCACTGAACTGAAAGAAACCTCCGAATTATCTAATGTATTTTTCGCTCCCAAACATATTACATCAATGTTCAAAGAACTGAAACGGATGCAAATTTGCCTATCCGATTTTTCGGACAATGAAAAGATTGTTCTCAAAGGAATTGCTCACGGCCTGAGCAACAAAGAAATCTCCATCAATCTCGGTCGTTGCATATCTACCGTAGAAACTACCCGCAAAAAAATTCGCGAACGTTTGGAAGTAATAACAAACCACGAACTTGCCATACGTGTCACCGAACTTAAATACAAATATCTGCTCAACGATTTAGAGAACTATCTCGAGAACTACGGGTAGCCACAAGCAGCAAAATGAATACCCCAACGCATTTACAATCTTACCCATTGTAAATGAGGAATAAATCAACCCCAAGATCTGCACATACCAGCAATAGGAAGCATTTTTTTACCAAAATATCTTAGCAAATTATGGTCATCCGTATAGTTAATTACTTCTTTGAAATGTAACTTAGCCTCTGCGTCGAATAATTTTATACATTCTATGTTTGGAGGTTTGTTGGCGGGGTAATCCTTGCCAACAAACTAAACAATTCCCAATCAGAAACTATATTTTAGGGTATTCTTATATTCCACAAAAACAGCAGGCACATCCACCGCAGGGTACGAATCGTACTGCAAACTAAAGGACACCACAAAACTCAAGCTTTTAAAAATCGGAAAGTCCAAACTCGATTCATGCGACAAACGAAACCTTCCCATCGCCGCCACCTCGGGCTGGTAATAGGTAATCGTCATGAAATGAAGCCTTTCCCACAATAAAAAACTCGACACCAAGTACATATCCCACTTCAGCACATCGAAGTCAGGGTTTGCAAAATCCGTAAAACGTTCGTGTTCCCACATCAGCAGCGGCGCAAAATACACATAGCCCCCATCATTTTTCAACAACCGAAACCGCATACCCCCACCAGCAAGTACACGCAGATCCAATTTCTTAATCACGTCATTCTGGTGTTGGCCAAAAACCTCGAGTGTATAAGCAGTACTATCGCCCAACGTATAGCTATAGCGCAAATGCCTGTACCCATTGTTGGCCAAATTACTATTGTTAATCTGAATAATATTCATGTCGTTAAACAACAAGAAAGTATGCGCATTTTTGGTATATTGCAACGCTACATTATTCTCGAACGACAAGATCTTGTTCACATTCTGAGCCCATTTGCCACCAAGTTGCACCGAACCCGAAAAACCCAGCGTCTCCAACTTACGTTTTTTTTCAATATTGATAAGCTGAGCACTAGCAGAAACACTACAAACAACAAACAAACCACACAAGCAATTCACAATTAGCCAATTAAGCAAACGACCATAAAATCTAACCATCACACAAACAATTAATACGTATTTTTTTTACTTATCCAATAAAAGGTAACTTTACACCGGAAAAACTAACTACAAAACTAATATAAGTATGCCATCAATTTCGACAAGAGGTGCAAATATGCCAGCTTCTCCCATTCGCAAGTTAGTACCATTTGCAGATGAAGCAAAACGCAAAGGACGCAAAGTATATCACCTCAACATTGGGCAGCCCGATATTCCCACACCTCCCAACGCCCTAGATGCAGTGCGCGTACTCACCGAAAAACTCATAGAGTACAGCCACTCTGCCGGCAACAAAAGCTACCGACGCAAACTTGCAGCATTCTACCACGTACGCGGCATCGACATCACCCACGACGACATCCTAATCACCACAGGTGGTTCGGAAGCCATCACCTTCGCATTCCTTTCCTGCCTCAACCATGGCGACGAACTCATAATACCCGAGCCATTCTACACCAATTACAACTCATTTGCCATGGCAGCCGGCGTAAAAGTCGTACCCATCTGCTCCAGCATCGAAACCAACTTCTCCCTCCCGCCCATCAGCGAGTTCGAGAAACTCATCACCCCAGAAACACGCGCAATACTCATCTGCAACCCCAACAACCCCACCGGATACCTATACTCCTACGAAGAACTACAACAACTACGCACACTCGTACTCAAATACGACCTATTCCTCATTGCCGACGAAGTATATCGCGAATTCTGTTACGACGGACACCAGCACTACTCCGTAATGAACCTCTTAGGACTCGAACAACACGTCGTGCTAATCGACTCAGTATCAAAACGATTCAGCGCATGTGGACTACGAATTGGTGCCTTCATTAGCCACAACAAAGAAGTCGTAGCCGCCGCCCTAAAACTCGCCCAAGCCCGTTTGAGTCCACCCTCGCTGGGCCAAGTCGTAGGCGAAGCAGCCCTCGACACACCCGCCGAATATTACAAAGAAGTCTATGACGAATACATCGCCCGACGCAACTTCGTAATCGAAGCCCTCAACAAAATACCCGGCGTACTCGCCCCCATGCCCAAAGGCGCCTTCTACACCATCGTCCGCCTACCCATCGACGACTCCGACAGATTCTGCCAATGGCTACTCTCCGATTTCGAATGGGAAAACCAAACCGTCATGTTCGCCCCCGCCACAGGCTTCTACGCCACACCCGGCCACGGTTCCGACGAAGTCCGCATTGCCTACGTCCTCAAAATCGACGACCTCCGCAGCGCCGTACAAGTACTCGAACAAGCCCTCAAGGTCTATCCAGGGCGCACCATATAACAACCCACAAGCCAAAACTCCGGCACCCCAAAAAGCCGGAGTTTCAGTCCACCACCCGAGAACATAAAAAAAATAAAAATAAAGATAAGGAGCTGTAGCCCAACAATATTTGTAAAGGCGGCTACCGGCTCTTAGCAGTAGTCCTCGCGGGAACAGTATCACTTGGCCACCCTTGTATTTCAAAGAAATCGCTGTACAAAAGGCCACAACTGCT
>JBDKHP010000458.1:0-3069 GCA_039797645.1 Bacteroidota bacterium | reverse complement strand
AACAGGAAAAACAACACTCCTAAATGTGCTCAATGGTTCCAACCCGCCCACAACGGGGCAAATATTCATCAACGGAGTCGATATTCATTTAGACAAGCACAAAACCAAAGGCATTATTGGCTACGTTTCGCAAGACGATTTACTCATTGAAGAACTCACCGTATTCGAAAACCTCTACTACAATGCCAAGTTAAGTTTCTCCGATCTTGCCGAGGCTGAAATCTTGGATAAAGTCGAAAACTTACTTTTAAGCCTGGGACTCAACGATGTGCGTATGCACCAAGTTGGGAGTGTTCTCAACAAAGTAATTAGTGGCGGTCAGCGCAAACGACTCAACATCGCCTTAGAACTTATACGCGAACCCACAGTGATGTTTCTGGACGAACCCACATCGGGACTGTCCTCGCGAGATTCAGAAAATATTCTGGACTTACTCAAAGAACTAACCCGCAAGGGAAAGCTCATTTTTGTAGTAATACACCAGCCCTCGTCGGCCATTTTCAAAATGTTCGACAAACTCTATTTACTCGACCAAGGCGGCTTCCTAATCTATAGAGGCGACCCCGTCGAATCCATTTCGTACTTCAAATCAAGGGTGCATCAGGCCGATTGGAACGACGCCGAATGCCACGTTTGTGGTAACGTAAACCCCGAACAAATTTTCAGTATCATCGACGGCAAAGTAGTCGATGAATTTGGAAGCCTTACCAACACCCGTAAAATACCCGCTAGAGAATGGAGTGAGTACTTCTTTAAGTACATACCCCAACAATCGCCAAATATTTACGAATATCGCGACGAATTAAAAGTTTCATACAGCCCCCCAAACTGGTGGCAACAGTTCAAGATATTCATTGCCAGAGATTTCCGATCTAAATATGCCAACAAAGGAGCACAAATTCTTAACATTATGTTGGCCCCAATTTTGGCGGTAATACTCACTTACATCATCAAAACCTATAATGTGGGCGAAGATGTTGCTTACGTATTCGAGCGAAACACCAACTTTCCCGTATATTTATTTATGGCGGTAATCGTAGCCATTTTTATGGGGCTCACGGGCAGTGCCCAAGAAATTATTAAAGACCGCAAAATACTCAAACGCGAAAAATTTCTAAGTCTCAGTTGGTCCAGTTATTTGCTGTCCAAGCTAGGCATCTTGCTTGGAATCGCAGCACTCCAATCATTCTTATTCGTGCTTTTCGGAAACTGGATTATCGAACTTCCTGGTATGTTTTTCCCATATTGGGCGGTATTGTTTTCGGTATGGGCAAGTGGCATTATCATGGGCCTAATCGTTTCGGACAGCGTAGAACGCGAAGTAACAATCTATATACTAATACCATTCCTTATTATTCCGCAAATAATACTCAGTGGGATAATCATTAAATTCGACAAATTAAACCCCGATATATCTACCCCCGACCAGATTCCTTGGTACGGCGAAATAATGACAGCCCGATGGGGCTATGAAGCTTTGGCTGTTCACCAATTCATATACAACGATTTCAACAAACCCATTTACAAGTGGGAACGACAAATGAGTAACGCTCAGTATATTACCGACAATTGGTTTACGGAAATAAACCGACGACTCGATTTTCTAAAACAAAATGCAGGCAAAACGAAATGGGAAAAAGAGAACCTACAATACATCGCACTCCTTAAAACGGAAATCCCTAAAATGATGACCGCCGACAACGGCTACCTGCATATAGACCTCAACAACCTCAGTATCAAAGCCCAAAATCTACAATCCGACCTCAAAAAACTATCGGCAGACCTCTGGGTGCTGAAAAACGATTTCAACAATCGCTACTTAGAAGCCGAAAAAGAAGAACAAGAATATGTAAACAAAATAATCGGCATACATGGCCGGGATTATTACCGCTACCTCAAAGAACATAATCAGAACGAAAAAATGCAACAAATGCTAAAGAATAGAGACTTTAGCAAGGACAACCGCATTGTGGAATACGAAGGCAGACTCATTCGCAAATACGAACCTGTTTTTCAAGATCCGATGTTTAAAACACTACGCGCACATTTTTTTGCACCCCGCAAACGATTGGGCAATTTCTATATCGAAACCCTTTGGTCCAACGTCCTGATAATGTGGTTAATGTTTGGTGGAATGTATGTCGTATTATACACCCAATGGCTAAAAAAACTATTAGCCTACATTTCAAGAGTGAAATTTTTTCAGTTTTTCTTCAAGCGAGTAATCTAAGGATCACAAGCAATTCCTGCTTCATATCAGTGCTTTTTAGCAGGGCGAAAAACGGATCCAGATTTACAATCACAAACCACAGGCAGAAACCAGTTTGTTCGCCTTATGTGATTGATATCCAGCGCGAAAAAAAATAAAGATTAGGAGCGGAAGCCAAACTTTTCAAAGATAGGGCTGCTGCCGGCTATCCGCTTGTAGTCCTCGCAAACGGGAACGAAATCACTTGGCCACTTTTGTATTTCAGTCAAACCGCTGTACAAAAGGCAATTCCGCGCGTTGCTGTGGGCTACCGCTACTATCCGGGCTAGACCGTGCCCCACTTTCCAAACCCACGCCGTAACCACGCCATACCGACACTTTCAGTTGGCCTACGGCCATGTGGCGACCAGCACGCGAACCGTAGGGAGCGTTTACAGCAAGCCCGACGGTACGTACACAAGCGTTTTTCTGTACAAGCAACGAAATACGCAACAGCAAATTCTCCTCTCGAGGGGGGTGGCCGAAGACCCAATGGCATTAAGTTAAGGAAATAAGGTTCATTAAACCGAATTAAGAGTCGAAGTTCTTGCAGAACTCATTCGCTATGAGATACCCTCAAAGCACCAAAGGTGCGCAATAACTAGCCTTGGGAGCAGCCCCAAGGTACAAGCCGACAAGGTGCATCACTAAGCCCCAAGGGCGCGAAATCAACCCGTTAACACAATTGATTTTGAACCTATTACACCTCTTGGGGGCTTTACAAATCTGCTAGCCTCTTTTTTTACAGGTTTTACTGGCTGTGGTATTTATTAGGCCCCTTTGGTGCTATCGAGCAATAATGACAGGGTAATTCTTGCGTG
>JBDKHP010000457.1:0-3071 GCA_039797645.1 Bacteroidota bacterium | reverse complement strand
GCCGATTTATTATGGGCATAATACCACCCATTTTCCACTTTCATTTGCGCACCCTTTGGCAGCGCAAAAGTAGCTCCCGATTTATAATCCTCATAAATATCATATTCCGTATCAGTCAGATCTAACCCAAGTTGTTCCAGAAAGCTATCAATCTCAACCTGCTCGTCCTCATCCGCATTATCATATATTTGGTCAAAATCGGTTGTCCAGGTTTGGTGTACAGCCACCGACCCGTTTACCACAGATTCCTGTTTTGCAACAGCCACAATTTGCTGATTTTCTTCCGATTCGGTCGCGTCGGCATCCACCGTCGTCGAAGAATTGTAAAGCGTAACCTGCATCGAAGCAGCCGTAGGGTAAGCGTCGGTAGAAGTAAACAATTTCGACACATACAAACCGGCGGGCATCGCCCAGTTGATACGTGCGGTGCCACCACGCAAACCGCCATCGGCAATTCCAATCACCTTACCGTCCGATGTAAAAATTGGGGCACCCGAATGCCCTGGCTGTATGGTCGATCCAATCCGTAAAATCCTTGCCTCGGGCAGTGGATATCCCTGTTGCCGAAGTTCAAATTTCAATTTATTACCCGTTAAAATACTATTCAAGGTGGGTGCTGCTTCAAGACTCCGCGAAAAACGAATCTCGTCGCCCTGAATTGTATATACAGCATGAGGGAATCCCCAAACGTAATACTCCTTATTAGAATTTGGCTCCACATTGTCAACCGTGAGAGGCTTCAAACCCAAATCTTTAGACAATCTCAGCAATGCCAAATCTGCCTCTTTCAATACACGTTCTACCGTTGCAGTACACGATTCCGAGCCATTCACATACACATCTATTGTACTCACTCCCGCCACAGCGTGCAAAGCAGTCACCACAAGGGTAGGTTCTTTCCAGCACCAACCCGAAGCTGTTCCCAGCTTTTTCACTTCTTTGCCACCCTCGGTGGCCAGAACAACTGTTTTTATCTTCACCACAGATTTTGCGCTTTCAGCATCCGTCTGCGCCATTGCGGCAATAGTCCAGACACACAAAAGTGCTAATATCCAGAGTCTTATATTTTTAACCATCATAATTATTTCGCTTTTTCAAGTGTACAAACCAATTCCGAAAGCTTTTTCAATAAATCTACCTGTTTATCGGCGGTTGCAGAAGCCACAACACCAGCCATTTCAGCCCCTAGAACATCTTTTTTCCATGCATCCAAATCGGTTCCCAGCTCACAAAGTTTTGTGTCAGAGCGTCCCATTTGGCACAAAAGCGTATTGAGAGCCTTCAGAAACTCAAATCTTTTCAATTCGGGAATTGCTGTATCAGCCACATCAATGAGTCCAACCAACGACGTGTCTTTCAATCCTTTAATAGCATTTTTGGCCACATTCCAATCTTTGTTCCATTGTTCGGGATCGGTTTCGCCACACAGATTGAGAGCCTGTTCGGAACTAAACAAGTTCGACTGATACCCCCGTTGAGCCTCAGTTACAGGCCCCATTTCGCCACTCTTTGGGTTAATAGCCAACCGCTGATACAACACCAATTTACGTGCATACTCAGGTTCAAAACCAGCCTCTGTCCACTCATTTACATGCGAGGCCACACTGGGTGTAAAAACCTCATGTGTCCGAATAAACATCCCCAACAAGATACCCACCACAACCGATACCCCGAACCAGCCCGCACGCAGCGCGGTAAAGTACAAATTGTCGTTCTCTTTGGCATATTCCTCCGAGCTCATCCCGGCGAAACTCCGCTTATCAAAGCCTAAGAAAGCACCCAATGCCGCCGTAAGCGTTCCCATAATCACTTTCACAACTTCAGACACCGAAAGCCCCATAATAATACCGAGCAACAGCCCCATTCCTATTCCCGACCAAATTACTGCCGGGCGTATTGATTTTTTCATATCTGTTCCGATTGTTTAAATTTAAATTGCCAATTTCCCGAATTTACAAAAACAAACCGAATGCACAACCCTATTTATAAGGCCAAAAAATAAAAATAATTAAAAATGATTATTTGTATTTGTTTTACGCCGGGGTATTGCATATAGGCTGTTTTTGTGCCCAATGGACTTAAAAATTGCGTGTGCGCTGTTTCTAATTGAATTATGGGGTGTGGAATTATTTCGATTAATTTAGATTACGATGGGTGAGTTATATGAATCCTTTATACATTAGCTCCCGAAACAACCGCCCAAGCAAATTCAAACCACTATCATATTATGAAAAGAATCGTAAGCTTACTCATTTTACTCACTGCAATAAGTGGAATAAGTTTTAGCCAGTCGGCAAAGAAACAAGCAAAATGCAACGAAGATGTAAAAGACAAACGGGGCATAATGAAACCATCCCAAACAGGCGCATGGGAAACAGGGGAATACCGCAACCTATTCCGCGAAGCTGGCTATTCGCAAGCCGATATTGACAAAAAATTGGCAAAAGCCTACGCTGATTTATTTGAAGGTCCACACAAAATCTATTTCGAAGTTGGCGACTCAATGGCTTATGTATCAGACATTAAAAACTTCGACGCTCGTACCGAAGGGCTTTCATACGGAATGATGGTTGCCGTACAGCTCAACAAAAAAGAAGTATTCGACCGTTTGTGGAGGTGGACAAAAACCCACATGCAACACCAAGACGGCCCACGCGAGGCCTATTTTGCTTGGAGCGTAGAACCCAAATCGGGCAAACACAACGCAGAAGGTTCGGCCTCTGATGGTGAGTTGTATTTCGTGACCGATCTTTTATTTGCGTCCAATCGCTGGGGCAACGAAACTGGCATCGATTACTACGCCGAAGCCCGTAGAATTCTCGACGCCATGTGGAGCAAAGACGGTACCGATGGAATCCGCAACATAATCAACACCGAACACAAGCAGATAACTTTTGTGCCCGAGAAATTTGGATACAATTTCACCGATCCATCCTATCATCTACCCGCATTTTTCGAGATTTGGGCAGCTTATGCCCACGATGGCCACGAGCAATTCTACAAAGACTGCGCCGACACTGCCAGAGTTTTCCTTCACAGAGCCTGCCACCCACTAACGGGACTCACAGCAG
>JBDKHP010000456.1:0-3745 GCA_039797645.1 Bacteroidota bacterium | reverse complement strand
TTTCGCACCAAAACACCTTCGAGCTTTTCGATTTCGACAAAGAAACCGGAAAACTGAGCCACGCCCGTAGTACGCACGACCTAGGCACAGAACCTTACGGGGTTGAGTTTTCGCCCACGGGAAAGTACGTATATGTGTCGTCGAGTAAATCGGGGGTATATCAGATTGACGCCGCTACATGGGCAGAAGGCACTGCGCCACAATTCACGCAAATAGTTGCGTCCGATAGCACAGAATATCTTGGTGCATTACAAAGAGGCATAGATGGATGTATCTACCATGCCCAAGCCATCAGTACCAGATTGCATCGAATCAGCCAACCCGAGGTGGCAGGTTTGGGTTGTAACTACCAACGAAACTTCCTAGAACTCGAGACCGCCTCATTTTATGGCCTCCCCACCTTTGTGGACAATATGACGCTCCCAAGCATACAAGTTTCAGACTTCTGCATCGGAGCCGAAACACAATTCAGATTCAACACTTTGCTCGAATACACCCGTATTTTGTGGCAATTTGGAGACGGCTCCCAATCTGAAGAAACCGTCCCTGACGTGAAACACGCCTACAAATTGGCAGGAAAGTATGTCGTAACTGCATCGGTATGGTTTGTCGGAGAATCCTCGCCCGTAGTATTTAGCAAAGAGATACAGCTTGAAAAACTACCCGAACCACAACTGAATTGGGACAGTAAAACTTGTGCCGATTCCGTACAAATACACCTACAAAACACCTTCGCCGTAATGTCGTGGAACGATACCCTGTTCAGCACGGCTGAACGAATGGTATATCGCACCGGAAACTATAACCTAAAAGTCTGGAATACAGCAGGCTGCCTTAGCGAAACGCCCGTATTCATCACACTGCACAGCGCACCCAAAGAATTATCGCGAAATATCAAAGCAGTACATTGCCACGGACAGCCAGACGGATCTGCAATAATACGTTTTACCAGTACCGATCCTATAAAAGTATGGCTTGGCAGTACCGAAGTTACGAATTTAGAGTTGTGGACAAACTTACTTAAAGGTACCTATCTCGTGAAAGCAGCCGACGATTATGGCTGTGAACTTAATACCCAGTTTATAATTACCGAACCCGAAGCACTCGTCGTACAACTTGCCCCACAAGATCTTACACTCAAATGCGGCACAGAATCCCTATCCCAAATCCCAATCTCAGTATCAGGAGGCACGCCCCCCTATTCATCCGTTTTTTTCGAGGACGCAAACTCACTTATGCAGCCATATTCGTTTACGGCAAATGGAAAGTATTCGGTGCAAGTTACCGATGCCAATTCGTGCACACAGACTGTCAGTTTTCAATTAAATCCGACGCCAAAATTCACCGCACAATTTACGACAAAGAACCCAAGTTGTGTAAATGCACACGATGGCGAAATCTCCGTGACAGTTTCAGGAGGCACAGAACCCATTTCGTATTACGCACGAAACGCCAAGGTCCAGGCCGAGCAAAAACACCTCCCTGCGGGTGTGTACGAATACACCATAATAGATGCAGCCCAGTGTCTCGTTCAAGATCAAATAAGCCTCACACAAGCATCTGGAGTAAGTTTTAGTATCGCCGCCAACAACCCCGCCTGTTCAGATCAGTTTGCAACCATCCGCTCTAATTTACAAACAGAAACACAGTGGGCATCTTATACAACAACTTGCGAGCGCATACCCGACTGGAAAATTACTGACAATCAACATATTACCGAATCTGGTTGGTATCGGCTTACGGTGAATGAAACAACAAGCAGCATTTGCGCCATAGATTCCGTACAAATAAAAATACCTCCCAAACTTGCCGTTCTCGCCACCATAAACGCACCAACCTGCTCCCAAAAAGCCCGTCCCCTATTCTTATTAATAGACGGAGCTACGCCACCCTACAACGCAACACTTTTCGACCTCACCAAGCAGCAGTTTGTAGCAATTACAGATTCACTCACAGGCGGCTTATACCGATACACCGTAAGCGACGCCCACCAATGTACGCACAGCGAAGAATTTCAGCTTCCCGTACCAGAATGCGGACTAAAAATTGAAATCCCCAATATTTTCAGTCCCAATTCCGACGGACAGAATGATTATTTCAGTCTATCGTACGAAAATATATTGCATTTTAAAATGCAAATATTCTCAAGATGGGGCGAGCTTCTCTTTGAAACCGACCAGATAGAATCAGCTTGGAATGGAAAAAACAACTCCCAACACGATGTTCCACAAGGCGTATATATGTATGTACTAGAAGCCTACGGATGGAACGGGCAACACCTCACCCGCAAAGGAACGCTCGAACTTATCCGCTAATACACAAGGGAGTATGCAAAAAACTCGCAACCAAGAACAAAATTAAGGGCCAAGCGATCTTGCCCTAAATTTGCCCCACACGTACGACAATACCGAAAACCATACATCGGACACACGCCACACAAGTAAAAACCACCCGAAGAGAAAAAAAAGAAAAGAATAATAAGGAGCTGTAGCCCGACAATATTTGTAAGGGCGGCTGCCGGCTCTTGGCTGTAGTCCTCGCGCACGGGAACGGCATCACTTGGCCGCCTACGCATTTCAGTCCAACCACTGTACAAAAGGATATTGCAGTTCGTCGCTGTGGGCTACTTGCCGCGATCCGGGCTAGTTGAGGCGCCGCGCCGTCTAAAACGCCGTAAGTACGCGGGGCAAACCTAGACAGTTGGCCGATGGCCATGTAACAAAACCACCCTAAAAGACACCCAATTCCAATCTTTTACCGACAAACGCCACAAGCAATTCCATGCCGTAACATCAGGTATCAGATTTTGGGTACAAAGCAAGGAGCTGCATCACCAAGGCGATTCGGGGTAAGTGGGTACTTCTTGCCCATCCACGTCGTTGCGAACGGGCTTCGACTCCGATCAGGTAGCGCGTGTTGGGGTGATTTGGGTATTCTACAAACATCGGGGTGTTCTGAATCTCGGGAATTTTGGCATCAGGCCGAGGTCGCCCCCCCGAAAATAAGCACGGTACAGCGGTGTTATAGGGGGGAGTTCTAGGCAAGCCGTAGGCTTGGCGACCGGGCCACATGGCCGCAGGCCAACTGGAACGCTTGCCCAGCCTGATTACGGCTTGGGATTGAAAAACAGCAGGCACGGTCTAGCCCGGATAGTAGCGGTAGCCCACAGCAAAGTGACGCAATAGCCTTTTGTACAGTGGTTTGACTGAAATACAAAGGTACCCAACTGATGCCCTTCCCGTTTGCGAGGACTACAAGCGGATAGCCGGAAGCAGCCCTATTTTTGAAAAGTTTCGCCACAGCTCCTTATTATTATTTTTTTCTTTTGCTATCAGATGAGCTATGAGGTAAAAACAATACCACTTTCAATTTGAGTCAGTACCCGCAAAAATACAATTTTCGGATTCCTTGCCTTGGCCGAAAGCGCGTTAAGGGTTAAACACCTAAATGGTGTCATTACAACAGAAAAACCACATTTTACTGTTTCACAAACCTACGTGGGGCATCATTGCTGTTAAAAAGGTCAGAATTCAAAGGTAAAACCGCCATCTTTCAGACGCAAATACACGGCTTCATCAAAACGGTACAAATTGGCTGCTCGGTGCGAAACGTTTTGCTGCTTTTCGCTGGTTTCGATTAGCAAATTCATATTGAGCATTTTACGCCGAAAGTTTGGTTTGTCGAGTTTGGTGTCGAGTATTGCTTCATACAATTCCTGAAGTTGCAGCAGGGTAAACCGTTCGGG
>JBDKHP010000455.1:0-7203 GCA_039797645.1 Bacteroidota bacterium | reverse complement strand
ATATTGATACGGCCTACTTCCACACCGTTTAAATACACAAGTACACCATCGTCGCAAAGTATCTGCAACTTCAGGTCGCTGAGTGTTGTGGGAGCATCTACCTTAAACTCTTTTCGGAAATAACTCGTTGGGTATTTCTGGCTGCTATTTGTGCCGAATGACAACACCGTAGCTTCATCGCTCTCTCCGTAGCCAAACTGAGCATTGCCCACTGCCCAAGTACTTGCATCGAACTCTGGCTGTTGCCAGTTGGTAGGCATAGTTCCTTTGTCCCAATAAGCCCAAGAATCGCCCCTTTTTACGAACTGAAGTGCCGTGATTTCTTGGTGTTTAATATTCCACTTATCGAAAGCATACCCCGTATTGGCTTGTGCCCTAAAACTGACACGAAGCCCCGTCGTAGCCTGCGTGCTCATCTCGGGGGTTGTCACAATGGCTTCGTTAAACCACAACTTACCCATCTTGGGAGCAGTGTTTTTTATAAGTACGTTTGTGGGTGAATTTAGTCCAAAAAACTGACGTATATAGTCTGGCAGAAATTCATTACGCCGCCTAAACCAATCGCGCATTTTGTTTAATTCCCAATCCATATCGGCCACACTACCGCCCCACCGTTGTTTGTGGAAGGGCATTTCCGTGAGGATGTTGTTGCGCAAACTGTCGCACACATGGTTTACCCTTGTAAGGTTAAATGTATTGTCTATTTGGGTATAAAAGCACTGAATAAAACGTTCCTTAAACTTTGGCGATTCCAAGGCTTTGCGAATCAGAAGGGTAGAAACAGGCGGATTGGGCCAATTGGGGCCGTTACTTTCCGTTACAAAATCGAGAGTTCTATGATCCGAAGGGCCGTCCCAAATTCCCGCCCCAAAATCCAAATCGTAGAGAATCCACCGCCATTTTGCCCCAGCTTTGTGGGCTCTCCACGCTTTCGTATTGTTGCCCGGCCAATCGGTATTGGCCAAATATATTTGGGTGACCAAATAGTTGATGTACTCCGGAAGGTCTATGTTATCGTCCAAGAACTGGTACGCAGCAGCCGAACTCATGTCCATACTTGTCAAGGTTTCCAAAAGGTTCTTGTAGGGCATCTCGCTCCCTGCAACCACGTTCACAAAGTTGTTGATGCTCACCATATCCACTTGGTCGGTATCGAGGCCGTAGTTGGCCATAAGATAATCAGCATCCGAACGTTCGCGTATATTCATAATACCCCGATATTCACCGTTTAAATACATCGTAGCGGGCTGATACGCCAAGTGATCAATCTCAGTAACCCCCTCAATAAGTGTTTGCAGAAAGGCATCGCGCATTTGCGTCACATTCACATCGTTGCCCGAATTTCTGAGCATAAACGACTTGTATGCAGGCAGTTTCTTACTTTTGAACAACGGAAAATTGAGCGATTTGTCGCCATACTTCGAACTCATATCAAAATTCAAAGACTTCATATCGTGACTCGAGCGGCTACAACCGCCACCAATCTCGCCTTTTGCGTGAACCACAAAATTTCGTTTCCCCTGAGGCTCAAAATGTTCCACAACAAAAGGCCGTTCCCAATCGCGGTTGAAATTTGCCAAACCCACACAGTTCCCTTCAATACCATTCTTGCCCCAAACGTGAATCCCCACTGTGTCGTTCCACAAGTAGCGCGGATCTGTACACACCGAAACCACAGGTAAGCTAAAATCATGTTCGCCTATAAAATATGTGGCCGTGTAAAGATCGCCAGGCAGCTTGTTTGGAGCAAAGCATCTTGCCCGAATAACCTGCGTTTTCCCAACCCAGATTGGCCCTGAATACAAGGTAGAATTGGCCCTAGGTTCGGCGCCATCTATTGTATAGCGAATTTCGTTACCGGCAGGCGCAGTAAGCGAAACCGAAATACTCCCGCTGTACCTGCCAGCAGTTTCCGAGGCAGTAATAGACCCCGCAAAACTCAAATACGAAGCTAAGTTGTTGAGATTAAATGCAGTAGGCTTCTGGAAATAACCCCATACATTGTCGGATCCTTTACCCCACGAAATATTGGGGTATTGAGCCGGGTAGCGCACCGAATCTACCAAAACACCCGTATTGCGGTAAATATATAGCGACCCACCTTCCGATTTAAGTTTGAATCCCGGTCGCCCAAAAATCTGGTTGTCAGACCCAAACCAAACCACAAACACCGATTTTGCCGAAAGCGTATAAGTAGGGAATGCCCATTTTTGAGGCTGCGTTTTGTCGTCGCTCAAATACATACCCCCCAAGTTTTGGGCAGAACTCCCCAAATTTGAAATCTCTACCCAGTCGTCGAAATTATACGATTCTGTATTAAAGATATAGCTCGTATTTCGAGCCATAATTTCGCTGATTGTAACTTGCGCAACGGCAGATTGAAACGCTAGAAAGCCCAAGACTAGCAAGACGTGTAAATATTTCATATTTCGGGTTATTGTGTGGCAACGAAGTAAACAAAAAAAGCCTAATACTCCGCTTAATTACCCACAAAAATCAGAACGATTTGCACCCAAACACAACATCAACACTGTCCCAACTTCCTACCTATCCACACGAAATCGCGTGCCTTCCAAAAAACACGCTCCTGGCAGGCCAAGCCCATGTGAATATACTTAACCCCAAACCCTTTGCTTACAAGCGACGCCATTTCGCCCTCCGACAACTCGTCCGAAAACTCAAAAAAGCACACCGTCGCAAGCTTCAAATTCCAGTCGAAATCCGCAGGTTCAAAACCCTGAGTCCTAAATTTTTCCGTCGGAAACCTCCGCTCCTCAACGCAAGGCTCAAAATACGTATGCTTCAAATCGTTTGCATCCGACACCGGTGCTGCCACCAATTCCGATTCCACATAATTTCGTTCAAACAGCCACAGTTGCAAGTCGTATGGAATACCGTACGTATCCAAAGCGATTTTCCATGCTGCATACAAATCGTTGAAACGCCGCAAAATCAACCGAAAATACCACAACGGCGGATTCCTTTTCTGCAACCGAAACCACGGATCTATCCAAATTTTCGCGTATTCATCCCGCCACTCGTCCAGCTGCGCCACATCTGGCACCAAACAGTCTGCGTACCATTTGTCAATTTTCCTTACCTGCCGTTTCCAGTTTCGTATTTTTTTTCGGTTCGTGAGTGATGCCATATCCTGTAAATAAATAACCGAGAGCAAAAATAAGAATAATTATTAGGAGCTGAGACCCAACACTATTTTAGGCGGCGGCTACCGGCTCTTAGCAGTAGTCCTCGCGGGGACGGTGTCACTTGGCCGCCTACTTTTTTCAATTCGACTGCTGTACAAAAGGCGACTACTGCTCGGCTGTGGGCTACTTGCCGCGATCCGGGCTAGTTCGGAGGGCAGCACCATTTGTAACGCCGTAGGTACGCTGGGCAAACCCTATCAGTTGGCCTATGGCCATGTGGCTTATTACCAGCGATATGCCAAACGTAACAGCTCCATTGGACGACATAAATGCTTTGAACCACCAATACCCCGAACCCTAACGGACTCCACAAATGAAGTGCCTGGCGTTGTCGAAGCCTGTGGCAAGCCGCGTACTATCGTCTGGAAATTCAACTGAGTTCGTACGCTTTGGTATGTAGCACCTCATTGGCATAGTTCGTAGTTTGGGGCGGGTTTTCGATACAATTTGCCCCCTTATTCTGGGGCGTTATTGTGTTAATTGGGGAGTTTTCAGCCGCTGGTACAAGGGCGATGCGCCACATGGCCGTAGGCCAACTGACGAGTTTGCCCAGCCAAATTACGGCGTGGGTTTGGAAACCGACGCACGGTCTAGCCCGGATAGTAGCGGTAGCCCACAGCAATGTGATGCAATGGCCTTTTGTACAGGTATTTGATTGAAATACGAATGCAGCCAAGTGATGCCGTTTCCGTTTGCGAGGACTACAAGCGGATAGCCGGCAGCGGGGTTTATTTGAAAAGTCTTGTCCCCGCTCCTTATCCTTATTTTTTTTCTCTTGCTGTTTTGATTCTGTTTTTTTTAGACGGTCTCGGGGTTGGATCAGATTCCTAAGATATTCATTTACAGGTAGTAAATGCCACTTTAAAAACCTAGCTGCTTTTCTCTGAACCCATAAAACAGAATCGATATGTGTTGGGTGAGTATCAACACGGGCGAGCGTAATCTATGCCCACAGATTCGACACGGTACTGGGTTGGGTTTGCTGTTTTGCGAATTTCAAACAACCTAAGGTAGCGTAAAAAGTGGCAAGGGGGCTGCGTTTACAGTCTGGAAAACGCCGATTATTGAATTGTAAGCTGGGGTGCATATCAATACCGACGCAAAAATATGGAAGCTTTTTACTTCTCAGTTTCGCCAAGAGTCATTAAGTTTGACCCACAACAAGGCTTCAAAACCATAAACTACCACACAATATGAAATATTTTTTATGTGCCCTAATTTTCCTCGTGCAACTCCTATCTTGTGGCCCCGACAACAGCCCTCGTGCCCAGTCTCAGACGAGCCTCACAAACCGTGTAATCTGTATAGACCCCGGCCATGGAGGCTCGGCACATAAGGATAATTTCCGCAAAGGGCCTACTGGTGAACGCGAAGAGTGGATCAATTTGCGCGTAGCATTGCTACTTCGCGACCTGCTACAGGCTCAAGGTGCCACTGTCTGGCTCACGCGCACAACCGACACCGATACAGCCTTCCCCGATCGTACCCAACTTGCCCGCACCCACAAGGCCGATCTTTTCATATCGATTCACCATAACGCTTCTGGCGACACTAAGGTAAACTTTCCGATTGTGTTTTTTGGCGGAAATGCCAGTAATAATCCCCAAAGCGTAAGGCTGGGTAAACTGATACTGCAACAGTTTAACAAACAATTGTTTGCCGATTCTGCCCACGCCGTACTTGTTTCGGACTATACTGTGTACCAGAAAAGTGGCACTTTTGTACTTCGCGATACTCCCCAAATCCCTTCAATTATAGGCGAAGCTGCATTTTATTCTAACGCACTCGGCGAGAAATTACTCAAGGATTCGAACTTCAACAAACGCGAAGCGCAAGCATACCTCGATGGAATTAGGCAATTTTTCGAGGATACAATTGCTGTACAACCAATCGTAGCGACGGGTAAAATTCCTGTGTTTGAATCGTACCGAGGCATTGTGCCAAAATCTGGCGATGTCAGTAATTGGCAAAGTTTGTTTCTGGAGGCCCAACAACTTATTGCCCAACGTTCAGATTTACAGCGAGCTGCACAGTTGTTGGCACGTTCGGCAATCGCCTTCCCCGATTCGTATCATGCCCGCGAAGCACTCTTGCTTTTGTCTGAACTTGAAGCGAGTTCAGATCCTGCTCTTTCAAAAATGTTAAAACTGCGGGCCGATGAATATTTTGTTCCCATGAGGTAACATCGAGTACTGGTGTGAGTGCGAGATTGCTATTTCTGGCGGCTGTTCGTCGTTCCTTTAGTTATGTAAAAGCCCCATTCTATACGAGAGATGGGGCTTTTTAGAAGGTCGGCTATTCGCTTACGAATCCGATTTTGGCTTTAGTTTTCGTAAATAAGCTGTACTTTCCACAACAGCCACAGTTTTCCGACTCGCCGTTTGGAACTCAAATCGATAGTTTTTCTCAAATTTTCCCAAACGTGCAATTGTAGTTCGTATTTCGTTGAGTTCGTCTAGCTCGAATTGTATGGTCGTATGTACGGTTTCTCGAATAGGACGCAGATACTCCACACAAATATCTTTGTTGTAGGCCGTTACGCCCGGCACCAGATGCTGTAGAAATAAAGCCGGAAATGGGTCTGAGGCCATACACAAAATGCCACCAAATAAAATTCCGTTGTTGTTTTTTGTGTACCATCTCACCGGTACCGAAATTGACATATTTGCCCTATTTACATCAGCTTTTACCTTTATTCCAGCAAACATAAATGGAGGATACAGGTTCATGAGGCTTCCGAATCCAAGAATTTTTGATCGTATAAGCCTTTCCGTTAAACTTATCATACCGCACGTTTAAATTTCAGAATGCCGTACTCTAAAATTCCGCGTTTTAGCAGTTTCTGCAAACGTACATAGCCCGAATAGACTTCAGCCATTTGTTTCTGATAGATTGTTTTCGAGGGATGTAAATCGAAATAATACCGCACAACCTCTTCTTGATACTCCGCTTCTGTTGCTGAAATTGTGATATGGGTAGCCACCTTGGCCGAAATGTTTTGGTAGTTTGTGGCCTGAATCCCATATTGAGCTAATTTCTCGCACCATTCTGAAACGGCCAAATAATGAAATAATTCGTTGGTTTTTTTCCCAGCCCGTTGGCGTATCTGTTCGGGAATAAAAATATCAACAATTGTAATTTCGCCCTCTTTTTCCAAAAGAGTATCGAGTTGTTGGCAAAGTAAATCCTTGTTGGCAATGTGGAATGCACTCTCTATAAAGTAGATAAGGTCGTACTTAATAGGATTCTGGTAACTCAGAATGTTTTCCAAAATCAGTTTCACATTTTTGTTCATGATGCAATGTTTGGAAGCTACTCTTAGTTGTACTTCATTGATGTTTATGCCATCAAATTGCGAACTTGGGAATGAATCGGCTAATATTTTCAATGTTCCTGCAGTTCCACAGCCCACATCGAGTATGCGTTTGTGCAAAATTGGTGCATCGAATATGGTTCTGTGTAGCAAATTCATGCCTTCTGTAACAATTGCAGTACGTTCTGGGTGTAAATCCAGTCTGAATATAGAACGCAGATAGCAATAGTCTGGTGCAGGCATGTTATCCATCATGCCAAAATGTGTCCGGTACACACCGAAATCTCTTGCTTTAGCCAGTACAAACTCAATAGCTTCGTAATAGCTAATGACTTCGTCTTCTGCAACGATTGTTATTTTTCCTTCAGTACTCATTGGTGAAAAGTTTGTAGGTTTAAAATGTACAGATCATTTGCGTACGAACATATTCATACGCATTGTCGGTAATCGGAAGTTGGTAACAATGGTATTTGGGCGTGTCAATGTTTCAGATAGGGCGTTAATCTGAAAACAATACATAAATAGCAAACGATCGTCAACTATTTTATTTTTGATTCAAAAATGAGCTTAAATATGGTCTGGCTTCTATTTCTCCCAGTCAAATTGCGTTTTGTTGCTGAGTTTGTGTTACAGTATTCAGTTTTTTAATTTACAATTGTACGTAATTATTGCCATGATTGTTCG
>JBDKHP010000454.1:0-3387 GCA_039797645.1 Bacteroidota bacterium | reverse complement strand
CCAAGTGACACCGTACCCGCGAGGACTACAGCTAAGAGCCGGCAGCCGCCGTAATAGATCTTGTTGGGCTACAGCTCCTTATCCTTATTTTTATTTTTATTTTTCGCTAGATTAGCATTTTGGGGATACTGCTAATCCGGGCGTTTACTTGCTCCTTACAGCTTGTTGTCTTCAAACGGCATCGGTATCTGAATTCAAATTATATTCATTGTGAGGATAGAATTCTGCGGTATGCTTACGAATGACTAAAACAAATCTGTGGCAACAAAAACCTTATTAAACAAGTATAAGCTACAATAAAAGCAGAAGAATTTACACCGCCCCCATACAAATCAGCATTAAAACACTGAAAAAAATAAAATTTGTACATAACGCTTGTTTTTTTTGAAACTGAAAATCAGGCACTAAACAAAATAAGTGGGTAAAAAACAGACCCTATACAACCAGTGTTTGTATTTTTTGGTATTTTTACTACTTTAACTCACCAGAACATACTGGACAAAAACGCAATAAATGGATGCAAATTTTTCACAACAAATGCAGGCAGTTCTTCAATATAGCCGCGAAGAAGCCATAAGGCTAGGGCATGAGTATGTGGGCATCGAACACATATTCCTTGGTCTGCTTCGCGAAGGTGAAGGCGTTGCTTTGAATATTCTCAAACGACTGACGATCAATTTACCAGCTCTGAAATCGGAAATTGAAGGTAAGATGGTTCAGGGTATTAAAATCGACAATTTTGGGAATATGCCCCTCGCAAAAAATGCCGAACGTGTAATTAAGCTTACCCAACTCGAAGCGATGGCTCGAAAATCTGACGAGGTAAATACCGTCGATCTGTTATTGGCAATATTACAAGTAAAGGATAACATAGTAACTCAAACCTTAGAGACACACAACGTGGATTACGAAAAAATAAAAGAGGAACTAGACGGCGAGCAATTGCCCCGATCCGAATTTCCGCAAGAAAATGAAGAGAACGAAGACAGCGACGAAAACGACGAAGGTACTTCGAGACCCCAAACAACGCCAAGCTCTTCGGCGACACCAGTACTCGATAATTTTGGCATAGATCTTACGAAGGCTGCCGAGGAAAATCGCCTAGATCCGATTGTGGGAAGGGAGATGGAAATTGAACGACTGGTACAAATTCTAAGTCGAAGGAAGAAAAACAACCCCGTGCTAATTGGCGAACCAGGGGTGGGGAAATCTGCAATTGCAGAAGGCTTGGCTCTGCGCATTATTCAACGAAAAGTGTCGCGTGTACTTTTCGACAAACGTATCGTAACCTTAGATTTGGCGTCGATAGTAGCGGGTACGAAATACCGTGGACAATTTGAAGAACGTATGAAATCGATCCTGAACGAGCTTACAAAAGCTAGCGATGTGATTCTGTTTATTGATGAGATTCATACCATTGTAGGTGCAGGTGGTGCTACGGGATCCTTAGATGCCGCCAATATGCTCAAACCTGCATTGGCTCGTGGCGAGATACAATGTATAGGTGCCACAACCCTCGACGAATACCGTCAATACATCGAAAAAGATGGAGCTTTAGAACGTCGTTTTCAGAAAATAATGGTAGAACCAACTTCGATGAGCGAAACTGTTGAAATCCTTAACAACATTAAAGCTCGTTACGAAGATCACCATAATGTACATTATACCGACGAAGCCATTCAGGCCTGTGTAAGCCTTACCACCCGCTACATTAGCGACCGTCATTTACCAGATAAAGCGATCGATGCCTTGGATGAGGCTGGGTCGAGGGTGCATATTTCTAAAATAAAAGTTCCGAAGAGAATCGAAGAACTCGAAAAAGAGATTGAGCGTACAAAAACTGAAAAAATTGCTGCAGTTAAAAGCCAGCAGTTCGAGAAAGCGGCAAACTTCCGCGATAAGGAACAAACACTGATCCGCACGCTAGAACGCGAAAAAGTGAAGTGGGAAAAAGATCTTCTCAGTAATCGCGAAATAGTGGACGAAAACAATGTAGAAGAAGTTGTGGCCATGATGACTGGCGTACCCGTACACCGTATTGCGCAAGCAGAAGGTGAAAGACTCGTACGTATGGGCGGCGATCTGAAAGGAAAGGTTATTGGCCAAGACGAAGCTATTGATAAGGTAGTTAAGGCGATTCAACGCAACCGGGCTGGGCTAAAAGACCCCAACAAACCGATCGGTACGTTTATTTTCTTGGGGCCTACGGGTGTAGGTAAAACCCAACTTGCAAAAATACTTGCTGACTTTTTATTCGATTCCCGCGACGCGCTTATCCGTATCGACATGAGTGAATACATGGAGAAATTCTCTGTTTCGCGTCTAATTGGTGCACCTCCTGGATACATCGGTTACGAAGAAGGCGGACAACTTACGGAAAAAGTACGTAGGCGGCCATACGCAGTGGTTCTTCTCGATGAGATTGAGAAAGCCCATCCCGATGTTTTTAATCTGTTGCTACATGTACTCGACGATGGTGTCCTGACGGATAGCTTGGGAAGGAAAGTCGATTTTAAGAATACAATTATAATCATGACCTCCAATATTGGGTCTCGAGAAATCAAGGATTTTGGAGGTGGATTGGGTTTTGCAAATACGGGAGGCACTACGAACAGCGATTACAACAAAAGCCTGATTCAAAAAGCGCTCAACAAAGCTTTTGCACCTGAGTTCATCAACAGAATTGACGACATTATTATGTTCAATTCGTTAGACAAACCCGATATTTTCAAAATTATCGACATCGAACTTAAAGGGTTGTACGAACGTGTACTCAAAATTGGCTTCGAGATTAAACTCACCGATGAAGCAAAAGATTTTGTGGCTGAAAAAGGGTTCGACCTGAAATTTGGTGCACGACCTCTTAAACGTGCCATTCAGAAATATTTGGAAAACCCAATGGCTGAGGCCATTATCAATGCGTCATTGGCTCCAGGCCACACGGTTTTGGTAGATCTAAACGAAGAGAAAACAGACATTGTTATCCGTATAATTGAAGGAACTAGCAAAGCTTTGCCACCAAAAAATATTGAACTAGGGCCTGTTACCGATTCAGAAAGCCAAATTACGGATGCAGAAATTGTAGAGACAGATGGAGTCCCAGAAAATGCAGACGATACGAATGACATAAGTAGCGAGACCAATCTGCTAAAAGAAGAGTAATAATCACATTTATCCCCCCGGGAGTTAATATAGCCCGGGGGCTTTCATTTTACACGACTATAATTTGTTTTTCAAACGCCTTATATACTATATGGTAGAGAAGGCATCTAATCTTTATTCTGCCAGAAACGTGGAGAATAATAATTACATAACTATTTAATTACAAACCACATAGATAGTCGATGTGTTTAAAATATCAATAATAAAATATTTTCGCATCTTTAT
>JBDKHP010000453.1:0-5365 GCA_039797645.1 Bacteroidota bacterium | reverse complement strand
TAAGTTCCGCGATAACTCGTTGGGTAACAACTCCTTTGTCGTAGTCCTGAAAGATGAGTGCATCAACTTTTTGTGCATTCAATTGAAGGATGCAATGCGCAATAAAATCGGATTCGAGCTTACCCGAAATTAGATCGGTGATTTCTTCGTCCACCCGAAGTAACTGTTGTTTGCCACCTAACATGCGGGTTTTGCGTGTTGTGGGCCGTTCGCTACTTTCAAAGAGACCGCCCGTGTGGAGTTGATTTGCCTCCATGCGCTGTTTGAAAACAATAGATGTATCGTCTGTACCAATCACGGAAAGTGTGAGTGGCCTTGCACCCAATGCCTTGATATTTAGCACCACATTGGCCGCCCCGCCAAGCCGATCTTCCCTTTTTGAACAGTTGAGAATTGGCACAGGAGCTTCTGGCGAGATGCGTTCTACGCTACCCCAGATATAGGAATCTACCATTACGTCGCCTACTACGGCAATACACTTTTGGTTGAACTCCGCAAAAACCGCACGAATTTCGTGGGTTTGGAAAGATGCTGTCATTTAAAATATTTTGTTCAAAAATATGAATTGTGCTACACTATACAAAAAGATGCCCTAAAAATGGCATTCAGATTGGCAAACTGTGCTTTTTGTTTTGTTCCAGAATCGCGCCTATTTTAGTATATATTTCGTAAATACATTGGCATCGCGCCAACCCTGATCTTTGTCGGGCCCTTCAACGGGTGCTGAAGTGACAAAACATTCGCGGGTTAGGCTGGTATCGTTGTCGCAATAGGCAATGGCAAAACCAATTCTCGCACCCTTTTGAAGGGTGATGGGTGTGTTTACGACTTTTGGGTCGAACTTATCGTCGTAAAGTTTCAGCGCAACTTCCCAATTGGTGGTATGCCCGTTGGTTTTTTTCTTCATTACCAAATGGCTGTTTAGTAACAAAGGGAGAGAATCAGTACCCATATCAGCTACGTTTCCGTCGAGGGCTATGTGATATGCAAAAGCATTATAATTGTACTGATGGTTGCCGCCCGAACCGTTAGGATCGAGGAATATTTCCAAACAATCGTCGTCCCAATAACGCTCCAATGGGTTTGGGTGAATGTCGATAAGGGTGTCATCTACAATTTCAGCTAGAACAAACAGGTTATTGGCATTCCAGAGTAGTTTAAAACGACCATTGAAATCTTCGGCAGTATATGCAGTTCCGATCCATTGCTGATCCATAACTTGCCACGGAACGGCGTTCCAAACGGAATCAATGTCGCCGTCGATTATGGGTGCAATGTCGGCATGGCTTATCGCGTTTGAATCGACAATTTGTTGTGTCTGTGTAGGATGGGTGCACGAGGAGGCAAACACCAACGCTATTGCAGCCATAAGCAGACTTTGTGCTGAAATGAAATTATATAAGACCATAAGATTCTATTTGTGTATAAAAAGCCAATTGCCAAATGTACTATGCCCACTTTGAAGAAAAAAAGAAAATGCGTGTTAATGTAGTTTTTGATTTAAAAAAAACAGATTCGAAAACCCTGCATCTTACATTGGATCTACATCGATTACATACATCGCAGTTTTAAGAACCGAATCCTTGGCCATTGCCCGCACTTGTTGTAGTATTTGCCGCTTAATTCGGTCCAATTCTTTGGTGTCTATTATCTTGAGCAATATAAGTTGCAAAAACAGGTCGCGCACTTTTCCAATGGGGGGCTGTTGCGGACCCAACACTTCCAGACCTTGAATCAGTCGGAGTCCGTTGGCCAAAACGGCGGCAGCTTTTGCGGCAGTAATGTCGGCCTTGTGTTTGATGTGTATGCGTACAAGCCGTGCAAAAGGCGGGTAGTTAAATAGCTTACGTTCTGTAAGTTCCGCTAGAAACAATTGTTCGGTTTCATTGTTGATAACCCATTGCAACACTTGGTGTTCGGGTTGGCGTGTCTGTATGAGTACGAGTCCGCGTTTGTGTTTTCGCCCCGCACGGCCACTCACTTGGGTGAGAAGTTGGAAAGCGCGTTCGTTTGCACGAAAGTCGGGATAATTGAGCATCGCGTCGGCATCCATAATTCCCACTGTATTCACATGCTCAAAATCTAAACCCTTTGAAACCATTTGCGTACCCACCAACACGTCGATCTTACCCGTTTCAAGGGCTTTGATGGTATCGGAATGCGCCGTTTTGGTACGTGTGGTATCTTGGTCGAGGCGGGCAATGCGCAGATCGGGGTACATGAGCTGGAGTTCATCTTCAATCTTCTCTGTACCAAAACCTTCCATCCCCAAGTCGGTCGATTTACATTTGCTGCACGGGGAATTTGCCGCCGTGCTGTATCCGCAATAGTGGCAGCTCAGGCTATTGGTGAATTTATGGTAAGTAAGGCTAACGTCGCAATATTTACATTTTCGCGCAGTACCACATTCATTGCAGCTCATATAGGGAGCGTACCCGCGTCGGTTTTGAAACAGGATCACTTGTTCTTGCTGAGCAACTGCTGTTTCCAGATGCCGCAACAATTTACGGCAGAATATCCCTTCCATATTGCGAGAGCGTTTCTCTTTTCGGAGATTAATGAGTTCAATCATGGGCATTTCCACCGCGTGGAAACGTTGCGTAAGTTTCACATGGCCGTATTTGCCAGAGCTTGCATTGTGGTAACTCTCCACGCTCGGAGTCGCAGATCCCAAAACTACTTTAGCCCCGTAGATATGCGCCAACATAATAGCCGCATCGCGGGCGTGATACCTTGGGGCAGGCTCGAATTGTTTGTAGGTATTCTCGTGCTCTTCGTCCACGATAATTAGCCCCAAGTTACTGAAAGGCAGGAATATGGCCGAACGCACTCCCAAAATTAGCTTGGGGGCTTTTACTGAATTATTGTGCGCATGGGCAGATAGGTTTGTCCACAGACCAGCCCTTTCCGTGTCGTTGAATTTGGAATGATACACCCCCACCCAGTTGCCAAAAACCGCAGATAAACGGTCGATAATCTGACCTGTAAGGGCAATCTCCGGCAAAAGGTACAAGGCAGACTGACCATTTTTGAGGCAGTTTGCAATTAGGTTGATGTATATTTCAGTCTTACCAGACCCCGTGATTCCTTGTAACAACACCACCGATTTGGTTTTGTGAAACTCACAAATATCATGAAAAGCTTTCTGTTGGAACTCTGCCAAGCTAGGGATTGTAAAGTCGTTCAAATCCCTGAACTCAGTCGCCGCATTGTCCGAAAGTTCTTCCAGCACCTCTTTCTTCACAAGTTGTTTCAGTACCGATGCAGATACGCCACACAGATCCAGAACCGCTTTTTTGCGCAGTTCGATTTTATGCCAATAAAGCGGCTCGGTGTCAGCAAGATCTTTGCCTTCCGCCGCCATTTCCAGAATCGTATGAATCAGTTTCAGTTGTGCAGGGGCGCGCCCCAACGAATCCATCATTCGCAAAATAGCCTCTTGGGTACGGTACGTATCTGTAAAACGCACGTATTTGTCAACCAAACCTTTCGTGGGTCGTTTCACCCCTTCGTAGATCGACACAAAGCCCTTGTCTATCATTCGCTTCACCAGCGGCAAGGCATTGGCCATGTTCAATCGTTTTTCAATATCGCCCACAGTAAGCCTCCCTTGGTTGAGCATTGCAACCACAGCCTTCTCGTTGTCCGTCCCCGGCTCGTCGTCCCATTCATCGGCCACCGAAACAAACGTCTCACTTTCTAGCTTCAACGAAGCAGGCAGCGCAGCCTTAAACACTTCGCCCAAATAGCACAAATAATACGACGCCAGCCACAACCAGAAACGCAACTGATTTTGCGAAACCAGCGGCCAAGAATCCACCACTTCCAGAATCTCTTTGGTTTTAAATTCGGGTTTCTTTTCGTGCACATTCAGCACCAGTCCCGTACAAATGCGACGACCCGAAAACTGCACCAACACCCTCTTCCCAGGCACGCAATCTGGCCAGAGCACCTCTGGAATTTCGTAAGTGAAGGTATGTGCAATTGGCACCGAAAGAATAATATCCGCAAAATAAGGCATCCGTTTTTTTTGCTAAGGTAAAACCTAAACGATGTCAAACAAAAAAAAACCGACACTGAAAACAGCATCGGTTTTTTGCAACAACACCCCGCAAAGGGAGTCGCGAGCGGTTATTTAACGAACATAGAAATCACAGAAAAGGCCAAGAACGAAATAGCAACCGCCATCGGGATTGTAAGAAACCAAGCCATAATAATCTTAGTCGCCGTGCCCCAACGTACAGCCGAAAGTCTGCGCGTAACACCCACACCCATAATCGAACCCGTAATTGTGTGCGTAGTACTCACCGGAATACCGAGCATTGTGTTCCCGATAACAGTAAGAGCACCAGCAGTTTCCGCATTAAAACCTTGTACAGGTTTCAGATCTGTAAGACCCACACCCAAGGTTTTAATAACCTTCCAACCACCAATATACGTACCCAAACCAATAGCCGTATAAGCCGAGATTTTTACCCAAAAAGGAATGTAGAATTCAGTACCCAAATGACCAGTACTAAAGAGCAACACCGCAATAATACCCATCGTTTTCTGCGCATCGTTACCACCGTGGCCAATACTAAAAATAGCTGACGACAACAACTGCAAAGCCCGAAACTTCCCATCTACCTTATGGTTCGGCGTATTCCGAAAAATCCACATCGTAGCCGTCATCATGAGATACCCCAGAATAAAACCCACGATAGGCGACACAAAAATGAAGATAACCACCTTTGTAATCCCAGCCGTAACGATATATTCCGTACCACCAATATACAGCGCAGGGCCTAGTAAACCACCAATCAGCGCGTGCGACACACTAATAGGCAAACCGAAATACGTACAAATATACGTCCACGAGATAGCCCCAATCAGCGCAGCCATAATATAAAACTCATTGATAATAATCGGATCCACAATCCCCTTACCAATAGTAGAAGCCACATGGTCGCCCACCAAGAAAATCGACGCGAAGTTGAAAAAGGCAGCCCAAAGCACCGCCAACTTGGGCGAAAGCACTTTAGTCGAAACCACTGTTGCGATCGAGTTGGCAGCATCGTTCATTCCGTTCAGGAAATCGAAAACCAAAGCTGCAACCACGCAAATAATAATAATTGACATCATAATCTATAAATTACGAATTCTTTACAATAACCCTAAGCAACACATCAGCAACCGCCTGACATGTGTCAACCGCCTCCTCAATAGATTCGAAAATATCTTTAACCTTAATCAACGTAATAGCATCTTTTTCGTCCACAAACAACTTGCCCACAAAAGTCTGATACACAGCGTCTCCCTTCTTTTCGCAAGCCTGAATCTTCGCACAAGCAGCCTGAATAGCCGCTGCATTTTTCATATTTCC
>JBDKHP010000452.1:0-5263 GCA_039797645.1 Bacteroidota bacterium | reverse complement strand
TCCATCACACCCATACATTTGAGTGGATTCACTTCCACATCGTCTAATTTCAGGTATTTAACCACAAAACTAATAGACGAAGACGCTGTTTTATTGCCACAAATATCAGAAATCTCTGCTGCCAAACTCAAGGTATAATTCCCTTCGGGCAAAACGGACGCAAAACCGAGAGTAAACACCTTATCGTGCGGGGCACCCACCTTACAAGCATTGCTCGTAGCCGAAGCTATCGGTACAACACCACTGGGCCCGGTAACAACAAACTTCGAGGGTGTAATATCCTCACAACGCACATTTTCCGAAAAACTGAATTTCAATTCCTTTGCATCTGCACAAGAACCCAAACTTTCCATAGCCTTCAATTCTGGCGCTTTGTCGTCGAATATTTTTGCGGTCGATTGGCTAAAATCTATCACATACCCATTGTCCGAATCCATCCAATTCGACACATAAAGCACATACGTATGCCCTTGGGTCACCATAATATCGTCGTTAAAGTTCGGGCCATTAAAAGTACCAGGGCCATTACAATTCCCAGACGGCGGCGACTTTACACTGTCTGTATCTGCACCCGTATATTTATTATTAGCCCAATCACCAAAATTATTCGAACTCACCATATACGGAGCCGGGTTTGTCGCAAGCACACTACACGGCACATCAGTCAGGTCAAACATAATCCAATCGTAGTCTTCGTTATCTGGCTTTTCTGCCGACAGCAAAAAGCTAAAAGACCCTGAGGTAAGCGCCGTAAAAGTGTACCAGACCCCTTTAAATTCCTCTGTATAACAATTTCTGAGTCTCAAAATTTCATTCTGATAATTCCCATTACCCGAATTCTTATACGCATACGGCGACGGTTCTATATACACATTCTTACAAATAGGAATCGCCCCCAAACAATCCTGCGGGGTAGGCACTGCCGATTGCGAGAAAGCAACAAAAACGCCCCCCAGAAAACTGCTTAAAATCGCCACACCGTAGCGAAAAAACTTAAATATAGACATGATTGAACGTATTTGATATGAGCGTATAAATTCAAACTACAAAATTTAGAACAGTAGCATAAAGACCAAAAACACCTGCCACTAGAAACTAGACCAATTCAGACTTCAATAAGTTGTGCAAAGTATAAAAAATGCCTTTTTAAATACCAAAAACATCCCTTCAAAATTATTAAAAAACAAACAGAGAGAAAAAGAAAAAAAATAAGGATAAGGAGCTGTAACTCAACTTTATTTGTAAAGGCGGCTACCGGCTCTTAGCAGTAGTCCTCGCAACGGGAACGAAAACACTTGGCCGCTAGTGTTTTTCAATTGAACCGCTGCACGAACGGCCACTACTTCACATGCTGTGGGCTACTTGCCGCGATCCGGGCTAGTTGTAGCGGCAGCTCCATCTGTAATGCCGTAGGTGGGTTGGGCAAACCCAGTCAGTTGGCCTGTGGCCATGTAGCTTTTTTCGATTACCGATTTCGTATGCTGCCCAATCGAGGCCAGCATAAACAGCCTCGCATCTTGGCCGAAGGAAATACCTGAGGCAGTAGAAGTTATAAACCTGAAACAACATCGTACTTTTTAGCACGCCTGCCTTGCCCTTGCTGTTGGAATCGCACAAAAAACATAGAGTTGTTGTTGCTCAAGTCGTGGTTTCTAGGCAAGCCGTAGGCTTGGCGACCGGGCCACATGGCCGCAGGCCAACTGGAACGTTTGCCCCGCGAAATTACGGCGTGGGTTTGGAAAGGGGGAGCACGGTCTAGCCCGGATAGTAGCGGTAGCCCACAGCAACCTGACGCAATAGCCTTTTGTACAGTGGTTTGATTGAAATACAAGGGTAAACAAGTGATGCCGTTCCCGTTTGCGAGGACTACAAGCGGATAGCCGGCAGCAGCCCTATATCTGAAAAGTTTGGCCTCCGCTCCTTATCTTTATTTTTTTTGCTCTGGCTGGCAAATGTATAATGGTCGTGCAGGGGTAACTAGGGGTAATTTGGGTCTATAAATACGATCCAATTATTGACTTCCGACCCCGGGCAGACATTACAGCATGGCTTATTTCCAATGCCTATCTGCAACTTTTTCTGGTTTTGCCCCCAGCTCTTTGGCGAGTATGGGTTCTAAAGCTTCGGCAGATATTTCGGTAAATAACTTGAGTCCGCTATCTGTATTCATGTGGTCGCCGTCTGAATAGTGCGACAAATTAAGCCGTTTGTCATACGAAAAATCGATGAATGGAATTTGTTGGGTCTTGAAATAGGCTGTTAGTTGCGCAATGTACGCCGTAAGTTCTTTGGGTTCGACAAAGTTCGGCTCGTTATAGGGCCGCCGTTTTACGCGAATGAATACGAGTTGAATCCCATTTTCTTTTGCCAGACGTATTATTTCTGGCAAAAAAGAATTCGACAACTGTACGTTAAAATCGCCAAGTTCTTGTTGGTTGTTTTTCTCGTACTTATCTATGTATTTTGTAAAGATTTCCGGGTTCATTTGCGAATCTGCAAATACATGGGCTATGGCCGAATCTGGCATATTGGGGTTTCGGGTGGCAAACAAAGCAGCTACCATTTTTTTTATGTGTGAGTCTATATTTTTCACAAACGCATCGCGCTTCTGGTACAACGGCCAGTTTTGCTTGAGTGCATACTCCGAGTCACTTAACCGATTCATGTAGGCAATTTTATCGAGCAAGGGTTCGTCTCTTTCACAAATCACGTCGAGTCGGGATTTAAAATCGTCTGAAACCCGAAAAGTTGGATAGGTGAGATAATTGTCGCGAAAAAACAAAGCAATTACTTTGGGCTTTGGTGTTGCGTACGGAATTATGTTTTTCATGGCCAAATACCACCATGCCGATGCAGCACCACCTGGTGCGAGGATTACACTCGGGGTCTGGCTCAGATGGTTAAAGTAAGCTTCGTGGATTCCGCGCCCCACCATGGAGTTGCCCAACAAAATCAGATCTGGTTTTTTTGTATTGAGCACTGAGAGTATGGACTGTTTCGAGAATTGATAACTCGGGTCGTATTGAATCTGGTGCGAAATTAGGTGTTTGTTGGCCGGGAAAAAGAATAAATTCACCAGAATAACCATTCCAAAAATGAGAAGAATATGCTTGCGTCCCAAACGCGTGAATCCTTGAAATTCGCCTGTGGGTACGATATTTGGCGCGAGGTTTCCTGGCGAAGCTTGTATGCTTGGTTCTTCCGCAGGGCTTGCTGGTTTCGCTGCGTTTTTGTTGCGCTTGTCTTTAAAGTGCGGTTTGGCCATTTGCTTCAATTTTGGGATTCAATAGGGCTTGTTGTATCTAAAGAATCGGAGTTTATGGTGTCTGTCGGGGCGATTAGAACTGAAAATAAATAAAATCTTGCCCCGATCCTTTGTAATAAATGAGTATGATGGCGAGTAAAATTCCATAGATCGTTGCATGAATCCATTGTTTGCCTTTAAATCTGGTGTCCATCAGATTAAAAACCACGAATGGTATGGCATAAAATGCTGTAAATGCAAGTATGAGCAAGGCTACGTAAACAGGTTCTGAAGATCTGAATGGGCTCTGGCTTGCAAAAATTTGCCACAACCATTGTAGGTTGGGTGTCCGAAACAGCGTCCAGCCGAAAAGGGTAAAGCACGACATTGCGCACCAAGCAAGAATTGTTTTTAGAAGCCCCTTGGGTTGCCAACGGCCTCCCATGCCTAATTGATGGTAGGCGAAGAGTAACACTCCGTGGTAGATGCCCCAAATTACGAAATTCCACGCGGCGCCGTGCCAAAATCCGCTTAAACCCATCGACACAATGAGTACAAAAGCGAAATGCCAAATGCTGGCAACGCGCGAACCTCCGAGCGAGATGTAGAGGTAATCGCGAATCCAACTGGAAAAGGAAATATGCCAGCGTCGCCAGAAATCTGAGGGTGAAATGGCAAGATAGGGTGTCTTAAAATTTTCCATCAGGTTGAACCCGAATAGTTTGGCCGAGGCGCTGGCAATGTCTGTGTATGCGGAAAAATCGGCATAGATTTGTAAGGCAAAGGCTATTGTACCTGCAACCAACAAGAGCATAGAGGGGTGTTGGAGCATGAATATTTTGTCGGCATAGACGGATACGCTGTCGGCGATGATGAGTTTTTTGAGGTAGCCGCGTATGAACAAGGGTATGGCGATGCTAAAATTGCTCCATTCGAATGTTCGTTTTCGCTCTACCTGTGGCAAAAAATGGGTGGCTCTTTCGATTGGGCCAGCTACTAATTGCGGAAAGAAGGATATGAAAACAGCAAAATCTATGAAATTTTTGCGGGCAACGAGTTTGCCTCGGTACACATCTATGGTGTAACTGAGTGTCTGGAAAGTGTAAAATGAAATGCCAACGGGTAGGTATATTGACAAGCTTAGGGGCGAAATTTGCAGCCCCATGAGGCTCAATATGGCGTGGATGTTGTCGGCGAAAAAGTTGAAATATTTGAAAAAGCCTAATAGCCCTAGGTTGAAAATAAGGCTGAGGATAAGTAGGTTTTTCTTGCGTTCGGGGTATTTTTGAATTGCAAGTGCGCAATAATAATCGAAGATTGTAGAAGCGGCTATTAGGGTACAGAACCACGGATGTATCCAGCCATAGAATACGTAACTGGCTACCAGAAGTAGTACGTTTTGTTGGGTTTTGTTGCGTAGCAGCCAGTATAGGATAAAGAGGCTAATGCCAAATATGAGGTAGCTCGAGGTTGTGAAAAGCATGGACGTGTAATGAATATGTTAGCTTTTTTAATCGATTTCTGCTTTGGATCGTTTTTTTAATACTCACTTACCTGTGGTAAACTCCGCTTTAAAAACTCTATCCGCCGTGACCCTTAGAAAAAACCAGATGTTATTTAGCAAGCGAAGTTAATGTAAGTAAAGATTTTTGCAAACGCCCATGCGATTTTATTTCGGGGGTATGTGTTGTTTTCGTATGGGATTGTGATTCTTGGGTTTATTGCTGGGAGTGCGTTGGGTTGGTTGCGGCATGGCCGTAGGCCAATGTAAAGTGTTTGCCCCGTGCATCTACGGCGTGGTAGGTGGTGCTGCCGTTCGAACTAGCCCGGATTGGTTCTCTTATTGCATAAGGTGGAGCTCGGGCTAACAGCCAAATGACATATCTGTTAGTGGTTTCGCTGTGCTTCGATCTGGCGTTCTTTATTCATAAATATCTGTAGCTCAATATAATATTGGCCACATTGGCTCTACCGACCTCTTCTTTTGCCTTGACGCAAAAGAAGCAAAAGGTCAAGGCT
>JBDKHP010000451.1:0-8186 GCA_039797645.1 Bacteroidota bacterium | reverse complement strand
CTACAATTTCGAGTGCATTTTTTGCATTGTCGGCTACTAAAAAATCTATGCGACTATCGGCAAGTATTTCTTTTAAATACGCGGCGTTATAGCGATCGTCTTCTACGATTAATATCGTTTTACCATGAAAGCCCAATGGCTTTAAGCTTTCTATTTCATATTGTGCTTGCTGCTGCAATTCGGCCTCAATATAAGGTATTGAAAAGTAAAAAGTAGTTCCCTTATCTGGTTCGGATTCCAACCACATTTTCCCACCAAGCAGCCCAATAAGCCCCTTTGCGATTGACAAGCCTAAGCCCGTGCCCCCAATATTTCTTAATACAGTATGTTGAAGCTGAGAGAATCGTTCAAAAATTTCATCGTGTTTGTCTCGCGGAATTCCAATACCAGTATCCGAAACATAAAACACCAAATAATCTTGCTCTAGTTTGCATCCGCAGTTAATAGCTCCTTGCTCGGTAAATTTAAACGCATTACCTATCAGGTTGATAAGTATTTGTTTTAGTTTTAGTTTATCTGTCTGAATATATGAGAATGATTTCCCACAAAGGCATTGCATCGTAAAATTAAGATGTTGCTTTCCAATTTTTATTTGATATTCGGCGAAAAATAAATTAAGTTCGGTAAATAATTCACACATATTGCAATTTTCGATATTCATGCCCAATTGCCCCGATTCTATTTTAGAAATATCGAGAATGTCGTTTATTATTTCGAGTAAATCTTCGCAACGTTGGCTGATAATTTTAGAGAACTTTTCCAGCTTTTCTTTGTTACCGTAATTATTCACCAACAAGCTCGAAAATCCCATTATGGCATTCATTGGGGTGCGTATTTCGTGGCTCATATTCTGAAGAAATGCAGTTTTGAGTCGGTCGCTTTCTTCTGCTTTTTCTTTGGCTGTAATGAGTTCTTGTTCTACTTTTTTTCTTTGCGAAATATCGTGGTAATTCCCCAAAAAACCTTGTATGTCTTTGTCGTGCAAGAGGTTTACGAGTTTAATTTCCGTCCACACGTAGTTTCCGTCTTTGCGTTTGTATCTGAGTTCGTTTGTTCCTGTGGCGTTTGGTTCTGCTAAGAGTGATTTAACAAACTGCTGGCTCGCAAGTAAGTCGTCGGGGTGTACATTATCCCAAGTGCTTTTCCCGATGAGTTCAGCAGAATCCCAGCCAAATAAGCTCGTGATATTGGAGCTTTTGTATTGGATTCTTTCCGTGCCATCGATAATCACCACTACGTCTCCAATATTCGAGAGCATTTTGTTTTTTATGGCTTCGCTCTTGCGTAAAGCCTCTTCGGCCTGTTTGCTTTCGGTTGTATCTCTAAATTCAACAGCTCGTACAGTTCTGCCTTTGTAGGGTACATTTCTGGCTTCTAAACGCAGCGGATATATTTGCCCATTGCTGCGCATTCCTAGGGCTTCATAAGGTTTTTCGAATCCATCTAAAATATTAGTTAATACCAAATCTCTTGCTGAGGGAGCGATAAGCATTAACCCATTAATGCCTATGAGTTCGTTGTAGGAGTATCCTGTCATCTCGGAAAGTCCCTGATTGCACTCCAGAATAACGCCTTTATCGTGAATAACAATTCCGCCAAAAGATGCATTATGCAATGCCTTGTAGCGTTCTTCGCTTTCGGCAATTTCTAGCTCTATGCGTTTACGTTCTGTATTGTCTAAAGCTACGCCCACAATTCCTTCTTGCTTTCCGGAAATCAGAAAGGGCGACACAATATTGGTGTGCGAAGCTCCAGCCTCAGCCGCTTCAAATGTGGCAGTCTCGCCATTTAATGCTTTACGAATGGCATCTGTAATTTCTGGTGAGTTTTTATACAACTCGAATGCCGATATGCCTACCACTTGATTGGGCTCGAGCCCAAGACTCTGAAGCCCTGCGCCTATCGATAATTTTACAACACCTTGGTTATCTGTCATATAAAAGATGATGGGTAGGTTTTCGACGGCAATTCTTGTTAAGGCTTCGTTTTTCAACAATTCTTGTTCGGTCCGTTTGCGTTCGGTAATATCTTCATAGGTTCCAACAACACCAATTACAAGCCCACTTTCGTCAAGAAATGGCACTTTGTTGGTATCTATCCAAGCTTGTTTTCCATCAGCTTGGAGAATGGTTTCAACAATATGATACTCGGCAATTCCGCTTTGTAAAATACGCCGGTCGGTTGCGACAAAAAAATCTGATTCTTCTTTTTTCCAAGGCAGGTCATAATCTGTTTTTCCAACGATTTCTCGGGGCGATTGCAGTCCAGCAATTTTTGCAAAGTTTTCGTTGCAGCCGCGATATACCGAATCTCTATCTTTCCAGAAAACGAACTGAGGTATTTTCGAGATAACAAGCTCGAACATTTTTTTTGACTCGATGAGTTCTTCTTCTGCTCGTTTTCGGTCTGTGTTATCGTCGTGAATGACGACTATTTTTTCGGGATTTCCGTGGCAGTCGTCTAGGGTGAAACATTTGGATACTAAATAAACCAACTTGTCGGGAATTGTTGGGTCGAGTTCGTGTGGATTGTAATAGGAGCCGGGTAGGAGGGTTGTTTCGCCTGCTCTGATTCTATCGAAGTGTTTGCTAATGCCGTTTTTTTCCAGCTGAGGGTCGCTAAATGCGGAATAATCTGGGGGTGGAACTACGCCAAAAAGTTTGGTGTGTGCTGCATTTACCTTTGTTGTATAACCGTTCGTGTCCAGAATCTGAATTGCCAGTGGGTTTTTGTCCACCATGTCTTGAAACATTTTTGTGGCTTGCTCCTGGGCAATGATGCTCTTTTGGTGAGATTCTTTAAGTGAATTGTATTTTTGTTGCAATTCTGTGATCTCTATAATAAGTTCTTCTCTGGATTTATTGTCGTAATTCATAAAAATACCTGCATTTGGACTGATTCATAAAGTTACAATTTTAGACTTAAAATCCTAGTACAGCTTTGGGCGGGGTACGTGGTTACAGCCTTTTGAGACGTTATTACGTAAAAAAAAGGTTTTCGGTTTGGAATTGCTTGTAGGTGAGGTGTTGCATGGCCGTAGGCCAACTGGCGGGTTTGCCTTACGAAATTATGGCGTGTGTTTGGAAAGTGGGGTACGGCATAGCCCGGATAGTAGCGGTAGCCCACAGCAACGCGCGGAATTGCCTTTTGTACAGTGGTTTGATTGAAATACGAAAGCGGCCAAGTGACACCGTTCCCGTTTGCGAGGACTACAAGCGGATAGCCGGCAGCGGGGCTTATTTGAAAAGTTTTGTTCCCGCTCCTAATTTTTATTTTCTTTTTCCTTTTTTTTCGTTGGGCTTGGCTATTCGTAATTGTCGAGGCCGTAGTTGCGGTTGAGGGCTTGGTGCATACTGATGTATCGGTCGAAATCGGCTGCCTGGCCGTTTATGGTGAGGGTGGGGTTGAGTTTGTTGAAGGTTTGACGAACGTCGTCGATTACGGCAAGGTCGTCTAGCAGACCCATGTAGTAGCTTACCATTTTGTAGTAACTGCTGTAGTTTTTGTAGCCAGCGTAACGGTAGATGGCTGTTTTCATGGGTGTGTTTTTGAGCTGAGGCCCGTTCATGAAATAATAGACCATGCGGCCTGCGGCGTCGATATTGAGCAGGGGGTGGAAGCGGTCGTCGTAGGCGATGAGTTTGCGTTTGTCGTATTTTTCGGTACGGATGAGTTCGCGGAGTTTGCGGCCATGGTCGAAGTTGCGAAGGTCGTTGCAGTCTTCGAAAGTGCGAAGGCCGAATTCTTTGGCGGTGCTGGGTTGCATGTGGCAGAGGCCGATGCCGCCGTCGTCGGTGCTATTGGGTAGGAGGTCGATGCCCATGGATTCTTGCATGATCATGGCCAAGAGCATGTTTTCGGGGATGTTGTATTTGCGCTCTACTTTGCGGGTGATGTTCTGAAAGCGTAGGGCGCGGAGGAGCATTCCACGAATTCTGTCGCCAGAAATGCCCACGCGATAGACTTCGCCTATCATTACCAGGTTTTGGACATCGAGTTCGGGGGCGATGCGGCGGTAGGATACGTCTTGGGGCACGCTGCTTTTTACGAGGTCGAGCTGGTTCATCCATTCTTTGCTGGGTTTCCAGAAATAGGCGGAACCGAATACGCCCAATGCGGTGATTACAAGTACAATGAGGATGTAAATGAAGAGGTTTCTTTTCACTTGTTGGAGAATTAATTGCCACTGGAAGCGAAATCGGCGGATGTGGGTTCGGATATGTTGCGTGTCGATGCTAAGCTTCATAGTTTGGTTTTCGGTTTGGAGGCTTTGTTAGAGGCTCGTGGGTGTGGCGTGGGCCTTTTTGTTTGGGCTTTGTTGCGACAGGTAAAACTGATTGCGCACAAAATTAATAATTTCGCGCCAGCAAACTACTTTAATGTTTCGTGTTATGGACTATCAGCAAACTCTTGTGTATTTATATAACCAATTTCCTATGTTTCAGCGGATTGGTGGCTTGGCCTATAAGGCTTCTTTGGATTCTACCTTGGAACTCGATGCGTATTTCGGGCATCCGCACCGTAATTTCGCGACCATTCACGTGGGGGGAACAAACGGCAAAGGCTCGTCGGCGCATCAGTTGGCGGCTATTTTGCAGGCTGCGGGTTTCCGTACGGCTTTGTTTACGTCGCCACATTTGGCCGATTTTCGGGAGCGCATTCGGGTGGATGGGCAGATGATGCCACAGGCCGAAGTCGTCGGTTGGGTGGCTGCGCACCGTGCGTATTTCGAGGTTTTGCAGCCTTCGTTTTTTGAGATGTCGGTGGCGATGGCCTTCGATTACTTTGCCAAACAAAAGGTAGATGTAGCTGTGGTGGAAGTGGGCATGGGCGGCAGGCTGGATTCTACGAATGTGATAGACCCTGTGGTGTCGCTTATTACGAACATTGGGTGGGATCATACGGCCTTTCTGGGCGAGTCGCTCGAAGCGATTGCAGGGGAAAAAGCCGGGATTATTAAACCTTCGCGCCCCGTGGTGGTGTCGGAATGGCAGCCCGAAACGGAGCCGGTTTTTACACAAAAGGCTGCCGAAATGGACGCCCAATTGGTGTGGGCAGATCGGGTTTGGGACATTCCCTACGGTATGCAAACGACCGACGGTTTGCAGGTGTTTTCGCCACGCAAAGCGGGAGAAATGCGTTACCCAATGCTGAAGATGGATCTGATGGGGATGTATCAGCGTAAGAACTTGGCGGGTGTGTTGGCTACCGTGGACGTGCTGCGTGGGCTTGCGTGGAATATCACCGATGTGCAGATATATGCTGGTTTACAGTCTGTTGCACAGCGCACAGGGCTTATGGGACGTTGGCAAATTGTGGGGAATAATCCGCTCGTGGTGGCCGACACGGCGCATAATCCCGACGGCATTGCCCAAACAATGGCGCAGGTTTCCCAAACGGCACACAAGCAGTTGCATATTGTGTTGGGCATGGTAAACGACAAAGCGCACGACAAAGTGCTGGCCTTGCTGCCCACGGATGCCACCTACTATTTCTGTAGAGCCGAGTTGCCACGTTCGCTCGACGCACAGACACTTGCCGACATGGCGGCTACCTTCGGACTTAAAGGCAAGGTTTATGCAACAGTAAAGCTTGCTGCCGATGCTGCCCGCGAGTGTGCCAATGTGCACGATTTGGTATATATTGGCGGCAGTACTTTTGTGGTGGCTGACTTTCTGGCAGATTCCACCGCTGTTTATTAACGACCAAAACATCAAACACATGAATTTCAGAACAAGCAAATTAAGTATAATTGCCCTCGTGGTGGGGCTAAGTATGGGGCTAAGTTCGCTACAGGCGCAAGAAGCACCCATCAATTTCTTCCATGGTACCTGGGCAGAAGTCTTGGCAAAAGCAAAAGCCGAAAAAAAGCTCATTTTTATGGATGCCTTTACCACTTGGTGTGGCCCGTGTAAAAAAATGTCGGCACAAACTTTCACCAACGGACAAGTAGGCGCGTATTTCAACGACAAATTCATCAATACGAAGTTCGATATGGAAGCGGGCGAAGGCCCACAACTTGCCGCGCAATACGCCGTGAAAGCCTACCCCACCTTATTGTGGATAGACGGCGACGGGAATCTTACCCACGCATCGGTTGGGTATCAGGATCCGGGGCGTTTGTTGGCCAATGCTGCCGTGGCTATCGACCCAGTGCACAATTTGTCGGGAATGAATAAACGTTTCCAAGGTGGCGAACTTTCTGCCGATTTCATTCTCGAATACGCCACCATGCTTGCCGACGGCTACCAAAGTACCGACGAAGTACTTGGCAAATATTGGGCATCGCAAACCGACACCATGTGGGTAAAAGCCTCCAACTGGAAACTTATTCAGAAGTTTGAAACCCAACCAAATAGCCTCAAATACGTGTACGTAAACAAGCACAACGTAAAATTTGCCAGCCTTTACGGCCAAAAAGAAGTGTACGACTATTTGGCCAATGCACAGTTTGAACAATTGTTGGGCAAAATGCGCACAGGCGCTATCAACGCCACTAATTACCAACCCGAACTCGAAGCCATACGCAAAAGCGGCATCCCGAACCCCGAGCAAGCAATAGCCCAAGCAGACATCCTGTTCTACACCTACCTCGACAAAAAACCCGCAAAAGCAGCCGATGCTGCCGGTATTCTCATCGACAAATACGGCCTCAACGACCCCTACCAGCTTAATCAGTACGCGTGGATGGCCTTCGAAAATGCCACCGACAAGCCCACACTCGTAAAAGCCATTGGCTGGGTAGAAAAGGCACTTGCACAACTGTCGTCGCACGCATTTCTCGACACCAAAGCCTGCTTACTCATGAAAACTGGCGACCTCAAAAAGGCCATCGCCACCGAAGAAGAAGCCATTAAACTCGCCACCCAATACGACGAACCCTCGGACACCTACAAAACAAAACTGGCCGAAATGAAAAAGCTTCTCCAAACCAAACCATAAGCCCTCGAAGGCACACACCCTACAAAAAGGCCGATACTTTCGGCCTTTTTACTTACACCACGCACATACACAACCCAAAAACGCACTACAAATGACACACCCACACTTCAAAGGATTTGCCAGCGACAACAACGCCGCCGTACACCCCGCCGTACTCGAAGCCCTAGCTACTGCCAACCAAGGCCACGCCATTGCCTACGGCGACGACCCCTACACCCTACACGCCCAAGCACTTATACGCGCCGAATTCACCCCAGAGGCCGAAGTCTTCTTCGTATTCCTAGGCACAGCCGCCAATACCCTGGGGCTACAAGCCGCCACCCAAAGCTACCACGCCATAATATGCGCCGAAACTGCTCACATTCAAGTAGATGAATGCGGCGCTCCCGAACGTTTCACCCAATGCAAGCTCCTGCCAGTAGCCACTAACAACGGCAAAATCACCCCCGAAGGCGTACAACAATACCTCCACGGATTCGGTTTCGAGCACCACAGCCAGCCCCGCGTAATCTCCATTACCCAAACCACCGAACTCGGCACACTCTACACACCCGCCGAAATCCGCGCCCTAGCCGACCTCGCCCACGCCCACGGAATGTACCTCCATATAGACGGCGCACGCATCGCCAACGCCGCCGCAGCCCTAGGCTGTAGCCTCCGCGAAATAAGCTCCGACTGCGGCGCCGACATACTTTCACTTGGCGGCACCAAAAACGGCATGATGTACGGCGAAGCCATCGTATTTTTCCGTCCCGAATTGGCGCAAAACTTCAAATACATACGCAAACAAGGTATGCAATTAGCCTCCAAAATGCGCTATATATCCGCCCAATTCCAAGCCATGTTCACCCACGAACTCTGGCGCACCAACGCCCAACACGCCAACGCAATGGCCCGCGAACTCGCCCTGCAACTACAACAAATACCCGAAATACAACTCAGCCAGACCGTACAAGCCAACGGCATATTCGCCATCGTGCCCCCCGAAATCATAGAGCCACTACGCCAGAAATTCTTCTTCTACACCTGGAACGAAACCCGTAACGAAGTCCGCTGGATGACATCTTGGGACACCACCACCACCGAAATCGACCAATTCGTTGCCGAAATCAAAAAACTACTACACCAAGCCTAAACACCAAAGCCAGTAAAAAAAAGAAAATATAAATAAAAATTAGGAGCGGGGACTCAACCGGATTTAGTTATGGCTGCTGCCGGCTATCCGCTTGTAGTCCTCGCGTTCG
>JBDKHP010000450.1:0-5898 GCA_039797645.1 Bacteroidota bacterium | reverse complement strand
CCTACGGCGTTACAAAGGGTGCTGCCGATCGGTCTAGCCCGGATAGTAGCGGTAGCCCACAGCTGGCGAACGGAAGTTTCAGGTTGTGAAAGGCTTGGATTGAAATACTCGGGCGGCCTATTGATTTCGTACCCTCCAGCGAGGACTACAAGCGGATAGCCGGCAGCAGCCGTATATAAGTAATGTTTCGCTCCCGCTCCAAATCCTTTTTTTTATTTTTTTTGTTGCTTGTGTTGTTATTGGCAAGGGTGGTTTGTGCGTCAAAAAAAAGCACTTACCTTGTAGTATGGTAAGTGCTTGTGGTTGTGTGGGATGCTAAAGGGTTTCTTTGAGCCAGTGGAAATATTCGCGCTGCCAGAGTATGCCGTTTTGGGGTTGTAATACCCAGTGGTTTTCGTCGGGGAAGTATAGGAAGCGGCTTTTTACGCCGCGCATTTGTGCGGCATTGAAGGCACTCATGCCTTGGCCGATGGGTACGCGGTAGTCGCGTTCGCCGTGGATTACGAGGATGGGGGTGTCCCAATTTGCGACTTTGAGGTGTGGCGAGGCGGCGTAACTGTTGCGGGCTTGTGGCTGCCAGTAGGGGCCACCTAGATCCCAATCGACAAAGAAGGATTCTTCGGTGGTGCCGTACATGGCCTCGAAGTTGAAGATGCCGGCGTGGGCTACGAAGGTTTTGAAGCGGTGTTTGTGCATTCCGGCCAGATAATAGACGGAATAGCCGCCGTAACTTGCGCCTACTGCGCCCAAACGGGTGGCATCTACGTAGGGTTCTTTGGCCATTTCGTCGATGGCGGAAAGGTAGTCGCGGATGTTTTGGCCGCCGTATTCTTTACTGATTTGGTCGTTCCATTCTTGGCCGAATGTGGGGAGTCCGCGTCGGTTGGGGGCTACGATGATGTAGTCGTTGGCGGCCATTATCTGAAAATTCCAACGGTAGGACCAGAACTGACTTACGGCACTTTGTGGGCCGCCTTGGCAATAAAGCAGGGTGGGGTATTTCTTTGTGGGGTCGAAATCGGGCGGGTAGATTATCCAGGTGAGCATGCGTTTGCCGTCGGTGGTGTTGATCCATCGTTTTTCGACTTTGCCGAGTTTTACGCGCTTTAGTTGGGTGTCGTTTTGGTGTGTGAGCTGGCGTACGCTGCGGGCTTGGGGCGATAGGAATTGCAAATCGCTGGGGGCTGACATGGACATTCGTAGGCCTACGAGTCCGCCGTTTGCGGGGTACACTTGGGTGTAGTCGTAATCGCCTTCGGATACTTGGGCGATGCTTCCTGTTTTGAGATCGAGGCTGAATATCTGCTGTGTGGCGTAGATTCCGCTGATAAAGTACAGGCTGTCGGACTGGTTACTCCAGCGTATGTTGGAGCTGCTTTGGTCGAAATCTGCGGTGAGGTCTTTCGTTTTGGCGGAGTCGATTTGGTAAAGTAGGATTCGGTTCTTGTCGGCCTCGAAGCCGTTGCGCTGCATACTCGTCCATGCGATGTATTTGCCGTCGGGCGAAAAGCTTGCTTGTCGGTCGTAGCCCATTTGTCCGGCAGAAAGGACGGTGGTTTTTTTGCTGGGGATGTTGTAGAGGTAAATTTCGGAATTGGTGCTGAATGCAGCTTGTTTGCCTGTGAGCTTTTTGCAGGAATACGCGAGGTTTTTATCGTCGGGGCTGAATGTGATTTCTTCCATTCCGTCGAATGGGTGCATGGGTGCGTCCCATTTTTCGCGGGGCATTATGTCGGTGGGGCTGGTGGCTGTTTGGGTTTGGGCGTTGTAGTCGGCCACGAAAATGTGGGAGAATTTGTCGTCTTCCCATTCGTCCCAGTGGCGGTACATTAGGTCGTCTATTACGCGTCCACTGGCTTGTGGTAGGTCTTTGTACCTGTCGGCTGTGGTTTCGGCCAGTTTCACGTCGGCGGTGTTGGCTATTTTGCTGCCCTTGGGTGCGTAGATAAAGCCTGTACAGCCGTCGGGGATGCCTTTTATAAGGGTGAGTTGGCTGCCGTCGGGATTCATTTCGAACATCTGAACGGTGCTGTCTTTCTTGGCCAGAAAGCCAATCTTTTTGCCGTCGGGTCGCCAGGTCTCGTTGAACTCTTTGTAGGGAGTTTGGGCGATTCGGTGGGTGGTGTTTTTGTTTAAATCGTAGAGGTAGAGGTCTCTGCTCGATTTGTTGGCCGACACGCTGTAATAACTGATGCCGTAGAGCACTTGTTTGCCGTTGGGCGACACTGTAAAGTCGCTGATTCTGCCTAAAGCCCAGAGCAGCTCGGGGTTGAGGCGCTGGTTGTGAACGACTACCGAATCTGGAACGATTTCGGCGAGTGGTGTCGCTGGTTTGTCAGAAGCAACGGTTTGCTTATCAGGCATTTTGCAAGCAAAAAGTAGCGCGATGATTGCAACAGTGCAATAACTTAAATACTTCATGGTAACTTTTTTATTTGTGAATTAATGGGTGTCATTAAGCAATTTCGTCTGCAATATTGAGGTATTTGCGTAAAAACGCCACCCCCAAATAAAATGGGATGGTGTCTAAAAATGCGGCTACCATTTTGAACACGTAGGTAGAAGCGATGAAGATACCTAACTGTGGCCACAATTCTTTGGTAGCGTCGATAGGTAGAGCATGGGTAGCAAAGTGGGTAATCAGAATCACAGCGATGGTATCTACCATCTGCGACGTGAGGGTCGAAAAATTGTTGCGAATCCAGAGGTGCTTGCCTTTGGTGAGCGTCTTAAAGTAGTGAAAAACATAGACATCGACAAATTGAGCGGCCAAGTAGGCAATCATTGAGGCTGTTACTGCCCCAAAGGTGAGCTGTCGCATTCGGAAAAATGCCCAGTCGGACGAGGTGTAATTGCTCACTGCGGGCAAGCTGGGTAAGCCAGAATAGCCCACTTCGTGCACCAAATGTTGTGTGGGGGGCAATACGCCGCCCAGCCACATAATGCCTACTACCCAAAAGTTGAGTATCAGCCCTACCCAAACGACCATGTTTGCACGGCGTTTGCCATATATTTCGCTGATGAAATCGGTACACAGAAAGGTAATAGGGTAGGCCAACACACCCACTGCAAATACAAATGGGATTTTTGCAGAACCTATATGGAATGAGAGGTCGATAAATCTCGATATTCCTAAAATATTCAACATGGCGAGTGAGCCTAAAAAAATACCAGAGAGTAACATAAAAACTACTTCACGGCGGACACTGTATTTATCTTCGCTTGCTAAAAACATAATTGACGTGTTAAGTTGATAAATCCTTCGCTTCATTTTGGTGAAGCTACAAATGTAATACACAGGTGTAAATGCAGACTTGTTGGCCTAATATTATTCTAAAAAAAAATGCCCAACCTCGATTTTGTTCGCAATTTACCTTAACTTGTACAGAAAAGCTGGCCTTTTCCCGAATCGCAATTCGACAGTTATTTTGAAGGTGCTTTTTTTATTAACATTCGGATCTATCGTGTGACACAACTGTTGTTACCAACCAAAAATCGCGACATGCCCATACGCAATACACTATATAAGAATCTCTTTTTTAGCATGGCAATACCCTTTGTGGTTGCTTTGCTGCTGTTTAGTAGTTACAATTTTCACGCAACTTATGCCAGACTAAAAGAATCTGACGACAAAGAGCAAAAGATAATTCGTGCGAGCCTGACGCTTCTTCTGCAAGACGAAGCCCTTGCTTTGTCTGATAAGCTCGCAGCGTGCCTTGCCCAACAAAACGACCTGCTCCTAAATACCAAGTATGAGTTGTTGGATAGTATTGAATTTCAGACTGGTAGCAGAATTTACGTTACAGACTCGGAGTTAAAGGTGCTTTCGTCGAGCCAGAAAACTGCTGTCGGTAGCATTTTGACAAAGATTGTGGGGCTAGAATCCTGGGATTTCATCAGCGATCCAGATTCCCACCATCAGACAATCGCCTTCGATATGCTGACACACACATGGTCGCTTGTAGGCCGATTTCCACGGGCAGATGGCACACTACTTTGGTTGGTACAACCCGACAGCTTTTTACATAACGCCGTGCGCACTTATCTGGAAAAGTTGCAAAATTTGCTACCTAAATACGGTGGAGAATTTTCAATATATTGTGCCTTCTACGATGCCGACGATAAGTTGTTGTGCCGATTTCGGCCAACAAAGCACTTGATCCCCACAGCGAAACACGAACAACATACGCCCGTTGTAGCCCACACACACACAAACAAAGAAAATCTCAAAACCCGACTTTTTGTAAGCCGCCAGAAGCAAAACTTCCAGTGGCTTGCAGATACCTATACCACTACCCATCTCACTGTATTGATGCTAATTAGTGTAGTTTCTATTACTTTAATTGGGTGGTTTTCCCGACGCCTACTCAGCCCTATTCTTGCAATTACCAACACTCTCCAAAATTACGAAAACGACGCAATAGGCCACAACAAACGCAGTAACGAACCGACGGAATTGCATGACTTAGGTACCAAAATCGACTCCCTATTCGCGACACTCGAAAGAAACCATGCAGAACGTGAAGCCGAGTTTCAATGCCGTACACGCGAAATAGACGAAAAAAACAAAGAGCTGGAGCAGCAAAACCACGAACTAAACGAAATAAATCATTTTGTTGACAAACAAAGTATCGACATCCTTTCGGGTCTAAAAGCCGCCGAACGCCTCCAAAAACTCATTCTTCCACACGAAGACGAACTCATAGAGCTATTCGTAGCTGCATTTATTATCAACATGCCCAAAGATTTTGTAAGCGGCGATTTTTACTGGACTGCGCATATTGAAGGCAGACACATTATTGCCCTTGGCGATTGCACCGGACACGGCATTTCTGGCGCAATCCTTTCCATCTTGGGCAACGAACTACTCAACCAAATCGTACGACGCGAAAAACTCACCGACCCCGCACGAATCCTCACCAACCTAGATCATGGTCTCAAATCCGTATTTCACAACAGCAGAAACGGTTACTTTAAAGACGGCATGGATCTAGCAATCTGTTCAATAGATCCCGAAACTTGGGTCCTTGAATACGCACTCGCCAATTCCCGCATGTACCACTACCACCATGGCAGCGTAACTGAGCTTGTTGGCAACAAAATATCAGTTGGCGATGCAGACGACAAAGCAAAACAAAAATTTACGAACCACACCCTGCAATTAAGCAACGGCGACTCGCTCTACCTTACGTCCGACGGCTATTCAGATCAGTTTGGCGGCCCAAACGACAAAAAATTTAGCAGAAAACGGCTTCGTGCCCAAATCGAAAAAATAGGCAAGCTGCCCATAAGTATGCAAAAGCTCATCTTTATCAAAGAGTTCGACCAATGGAAAGCCGACAACTTTCAGGTGGACGACGTGATGGTGATCGGAATCAGGTTCTAAAATTCCTACACCCAACCCAAATCAGATTCAGCACATACCCCACATACAACCACAACAACAAAGGAAAAAATAAAAAAATAAAAAAATAAGAATTAGAAGCGGGAACGAAACTTTACTTATATACGGCTGCTGCCGGCTATCCGCTTGTAGTCCTCGCGTTCGGGTACGAAATCAACTGGAATCCTTTGTATTTCAGTCGAAAAGCATCAGCTTGCTGGCACGGCATCACGCCGCTGTGGGCTACCGCTACTATCCGGGCTAGACCGATCTGCTGCACCATTTGTAAGGCCGTAGGTGCGCTGGGCAAAAACTTTCGGTTGGCCTACGGCCATGAGGCGAACCATAGGGACAGTTGCCTTTTGCGCGTCAGCAAATTCCCCACCGACGGAGGGGAAGCTCCTTAGGGCTGGGTGGGTGTCTTTTCCTGTTTTAGAATGTCAATTATACGTTTTTTTGTCTACCAATATCAGCACAAGACACATTGCGCCTTTGGCCATACCTCCATGCTGAGG
>JBDKHP010000449.1:0-11593 GCA_039797645.1 Bacteroidota bacterium | reverse complement strand
TCAACACTGAAAGTTTTCACCACGGCTACGGCTCTGGAGGTGCTAGGCCCTACGTTTCGTTTCGAGACAAAATTGGGCTATTCGGGCGAAATTGTGGACGGTGTGCTGAAGGGCGATTTGTACCTTATTGGTGGTGGCGACCCTTGTTTGGGTTCGTATCGCTTTGGTAATTACTATACTAAGCCTAATTTTTTGGATGTGTTGGTAGGGTTTGTGAAATCGAAGGGCATTTCGCGGATTGATGGGAATATTGTGGGCGACGCTTCGTTGTTTGGCAAACATACTACGCCAAGGGATTGGTCGTGGGAGGATATTGGGAATTATTGGGGCGCGATTCCGTGTGCCTTGTCGATTTACGACAATTCTTATACGCTCTTTTTCGATTCGCCCAAGGATGCCAATGCACGGACGAATTTGGTGCGTGTTTCGCCACCGATGCCACTGCTGAACTTCGAGAATAGGGTGCTTTCGTCGGATTCTCAACGGGATAATGCGTACATTTTTGGTTCGCAATTCGACGATAAACGTTGGCTCGATGGTACAATTCCCAAGAATAGGCGGAACTTCCCGGTGAGGGGTTCTATCGGGAACCCTGCACTTTTTGCTGCGCAAGAATTGCATGATAGGTTGGTTGCTGCGGGTATCAAACAAATTGGGCGTGTGAACGATAATTATGATTTTGCGTTGCCCTCGGATATGGAATTTCTGGGTTCGATTTTTTCGCCAACGCTCTCGGAAATTGTGATGCAAACAAATATGCGAAGTGTGAATTTATATGCCGAAAATTTGCTGCGTCAGGTGGGGCTTAAGCAGAAAAACAGGCCTAGTATCTGGGGCGGATTGGAAGCGGTTGAGGAGTTTTGGAAGGCGAAAGGAATGGATACGCGGGGGCTGTTTTTGCAGGATGGTTCGGGCTTGTCGATGACCGATGGGGTGACTGCGCGGCAGATGGTGTTCGTGTTGCGGTATATGCAGAAGGATAGTCCGGCCAAATTTCATTTCGTGTATTCGCTGCCAATAATGGGGCAGAGTGGTACGCTGTCGAATACCGGCAGAGGTTCGTCGGCCGCAGGGCGGGTTCGTTCTAAAACGGGAACCCTGAGCCGCACGAAGAGTTTTGCGGGGTATATCGAATGTAAAAGTGGCCGTCAGTTGGCTTTTTTTGCGGCAGTGAATAACTTTACGCTCTCCGAAGCTGAGATTAAAAATAGGTTGGTAGAATTGCTCTCGGCAATTGTGCTGGAATACTGACAGTTGAAACAAAATAGAGTTGTATTTTAGTCGTACGACTTCGGTTGCATACAACACAAACCACAAACAGTAAAATGGGTCGCAAACCTTAAAATTAGGAATAGTATGAAATTTTTAGATGATTATCCGTCGTTTGTCTATGAGACGGAAATGGAGGCTAGCTTGGCAGCTGCGCGTAGTCGGGCCTTGGAATTGAAACGGGCTGATGTACTCCGTAAGGTCTTTTCGTTGATAGACCTCACAACCCTAAGCCACACCGATACGCCCAATTCGGGTAGGGCTTTTGCAGAAAAGGTGAATGCTTTTGCCACAGATTTTCCGGATATGCCCTCGGTAGCTGCGATTTGTGTCTATCCGACGCTTGTGGCCGACGTGGCCGATGTGTTGGAGGTTGAAGATGTGGAGCTTGCTTCGGTAGTAGGTGGTTTCCCATCGTCGCAAACTTTCTTGCCCTTGAAACAGGCGGAAGCCGCGATGGTAATTGAAGCAGGTGCGACAGAGGTTGACATGGTAATTTCGGTAGGCGAAATGCTCGAAGGGAATTATCAGCTTATTTTCGACGAGATTGTGGGCATCAAAAAGGCCGCCGACCCTGCAAGAGTGAAGGTGATTTTGGAAACAGGGAGTTTGAGCTACGAACAAATCTGGATTGCAAGTCTTATCGCAATGGAGGCAGGGGCTGATTTTATTAAAACTTCTACCGGGAAAACAGATCCTGCGGCTACTTTGGAGGCTGCGTGGATTATGTGTAAAGCAATTGCCATGTTTTTTGAAAAAAACACAAAAAAAGTGGGTTTTAAGGCTGCTGGAGGAATCAAAACAGCCGCGAATGCAGTACAATACTACGCGGTTGTAAATGCACTTCTGGGCGAAGACTGGTTGAACCCCGAGTGGTTTCGGATAGGGGCTAGTTCGCTGGCCAATAATTTGCTTACAGAGATTGCAGCTTTGAAGGGTGCACCCGTACCAAATCCTTATTTTTAGTGTCGTAACTTTGTTTCGGCTGTTTTTATCTATTAACTTAAAATTTGTACGTATGAGAAAATTGTGGAGTACTTTAATTATTTTGATGGTGCTGAGTCTGTCGGTCTCGGCGCAAAGTATTGTGGGAAAGTGGAAAACTATCGACGACGAAACGGGAAAACCGAAATCTGTGGTGGAAATCTATGAGAAAGGTGGAAAATACTATGGCAAAATTGTGGAGCTACTTCTCCGTAAAGACGACCCAAAGTGCGACCAATGTACCGACGATAGAAAAAACAAGAAAATTCTGGGCATGGAGATTATTCGGGAAATGAAAGAAAATAAAACCGAATACAGCGATGGTACAATTCTGGATCCGAACAACGGACGGGTGTACGACTGTAAAATATGGATTGAAAAAGACAAGCCAGATGTGTTGCTGCTGCGTGGATATATTGCCTTCTTCTACCGCACCCAAAATTGGGAACGCGTGAAATAATTCTGAAAATATAATATTTAAAAAGGCACAAAACGACGAAGTTTTGTGCCTTTTTTGAAAATAGAAGTCCCGAATAAGTTCCGACTATCCCAAATATGTCGCCATTTCGGCTTGTACAATTTCTGCCTCTTTTGCGGCGCGTTCGGCAAAATCGGTACCTCCAGATGCGTAGATAATGGCACGCGAAGAGTTTACCAAGAGGCCACATTGCGCGTTGAGTCCGTATTTTGCCACTTCGGCCAGACTGCCACCCTGCGCACCAACCCCCGGCACGAGCAAAAAATGATCGGGTACAATCTTGCGTATATCTGCCAGACTTTCGGCTTTGGTAGCACCCACTACGTACATCATGTTTTCGCTCGATCCCCATTCTTTGGAGGTTGTAAGAACCTTCTCAAAGAGTGTTTGCCCCTGGGTGTTGGTTTCAAACTGAAAATCGAAAGCCCCTTGGTTGGAGGTAAGTGCCAACAAGATCACCCATTTGTTGGGGTATCCCAGAAAAGGCTTCACGCTATCGCTACCCATGTAGGGCGCAACCGTAACCGAATGCACATCCATCCCCTCGAAAAAGGCTTTGGCATACATGGCAGAGGTATTGCCAATATCGCCACGTTTCGCGTCGGCAATAATGAAAATGTCGGGATAATTGCTGCGGATATAGGCCACTGTTTTTTCCAGCGTTTCCCAACCCTTAGAGCCTAAAGTCTCATAAAAAGCGGTGTTCGGTTTATAGGCAACCGTATAGGCTTGTGTGGCATCTATAATTGCTTTGTTGAAGGCAAACATCGGATCCAATTCGGCCAATAAATGCTTCGGTATTTTGGTGATGTCGGTATCCAAACCAACGCAGAGAAAACTCTTTTTGAGTTGAATCTGTTCGTAAAGGGCTGCTTTTGTCATCAGAATAAATGTATGGCATTTCACAAAAAAAGGCTATCTCGTGGTAGAGACAGCCCCTTTCTTGCATATAGCTAGTTAGCGAACTGTTTATTTTGCGTGGCAAAATTACACAATTCGCACCGAGACGCCAGCAGGCGAATGCTAATTTTTGTATTTCACGCCACAACCAATTGCCTTAGTGTTTGGTTTTGAAACAGCTTTCCCCGCCAAAAGTTCGGCTACTGCATTTTCTACATACTTTTCGGTAACAGCATTGGGTTCTTTAGAGTTGTTGTCTATTGCGCCGATATATTTCACCACGAATTTACCGCCCTCTTTTTGGAGCAAATACACATGTGGCGTTTTTTGTGCACCGTAGGCTTTCGCAATATCTTGCGATTCGTCGCGCAAATATGGGAAGGTGAAGCCTTTCTCCTTGGCACGCACAATCATCTTATCGAAAGCATCTTCGGGGTAGGCAGCTTCGTCGTTGGGGTTGATTGCCACCACGGGGTAGCCCTTGGCTTTGAACATTTTATCGAGTGCCACAATTCGGTCTTCATACAAAACCGAGAAGGGGCAGTGGTTGCACGTAAACACCACAATCGCACCTTTTGCTCCACTAAGGCCAGCTAGCGATACCATTTTATTATCTACATTTTTGAGCGAGAAATCGGTTGCTTCATCGCCCACCTGATAGCCTTGTGCCCAAGAACTTGCAGCCAACACTGTGGCAAGCATAAAAAAAAATACATGTTTCATTGGTTCTGATTTTTTGGTTTTTGGAAGGTAAAAAAGATTCTGCCAACAAAGCTCAAGGCTTGCTGTATTTCAGGATTATGGCTTCAAGTTCGGTTTTGCTAAGTTCGCCTGCATGAAATTCGTACAAATTTTGCGACTTGTCCACGACCAGCGAAGCCGGGATACCTCCGTCCCAAGTGGGCGAAATTTTGTCGATCCAGCTGTCGTAATTCGTCTCATCGAGCAAGTAACAATCCAGTCCGAAATTCTTGCGTTGCAAAAAAGGCTGAAGCTTTGTGCCCATTTCACTCGCGAAATCGAGACTAATCAGCACAATATGCACCTTGGTCTTTTGTTCGTTTGCCACCTCAGCAAAATGCGGAAGTTCTGCCACGCACGGCCGGCACCAAGTAGCCCAGAAGTTGAAAATCACCAAGCTATCAGACGCTTCAATCATGTCCAGAAGTTGGGGAAGTTTTATCGCTTCAACCTTCTGAGCCTTCAGCCCCGAAACAAGCAGCGAGAGAACCAAAACAAAAAAGTACTTTTTCATAATCCTAAATAAGTATGCAATATTATACTACAAAATTTTGTCGCAAAAAAACGGCCAACCTTACAAGCTACATGCAAAAAAAAACACCGAGCCTTTCCGTGCCCGATGCTCATACATCTATCTCAAATTGCAAACCTCGGTCTATTCCACCGAATCTTTTTGTCTCAATTTACTATGTTTTCTGCCGTAGAAAAAGTAGATCGCAAAACCAATCGCCATCCAAATCGCCAGACGCCACCACGTATCCGTGGGCAACGCATACATTTGCACCAAACAAACCAGCGCACCCAAAATAGGCACAGCAGGCACCCAAGGCGTACGAAACGGACGCACAATATCGGGCCGTTTGTAGCGCAAAATAATCACCGAAACGCACACAATTACAAAAGCCAGCAAAGTACCAATCGACACCAACTCGCCCAAAATATTAATCGGCAGCAAACCCGCAATCAGCGCCGAAGCCAAGCCCGTAATAATTGTAGCCACATGCGGCGTCTGAAACTTCGGATGCACTTTGGTAAAGAATTTAGGCAACAAACCATCTACCGCCATCGTGTAAAAAATTCGCGGCTGCCCCATCAACATCACCAAAATAACACTACTCAAACCCGCAATTGCACCCAATTTAATCGGCGAACGAAGCCAGAACAGAGCATCCCCCGTCCGATCAATCGCCAGCGCAATCGGCGCCGCCACATTCAGTTCTTTGTAATTCACAATACCCGTAAGTACGAGCGAAACAGCGATATACAGAACCGTACACACCAGCAGCGAAATCAGAATACCCTTGGGCATATCCCTAGCAGGGTTTTTCGCCTCCTGTGCCGCCGTAGAAACAGCATCGAAACCGATGTACGCAAAGAAAATAACCCCCGAACCCATCAGAATACCCGAAAAGCCAAAATGCCCAAACTCCCCCGTATTTTCCGGAATAAAAGGCACCCAATTTTCAGGGTTTATATACGAAAGCCCAAAACCGATAAACAGAAGAATCACCACCAGTTTCAGTACCACAATAATATTATTCATTTTGGCCGACTCCCGCACGCCAATAATCAGCAGCGAACTCACCAAGCCCACAATAAACATCGCCGGAAAATTAAGTATCGCACCCGTAAACTCCCAATTGTGTGTCGTAAGGTTCATCGAAATAGGTGCTTGCGACAATTTATCAGGAATCACCACACCCAAATCGCCCATAAAACTCACCACGTAACCCGACCAGCCCACAGCCACCGCCGAGGAAGCAAACAAATACTCCAGAATCAAATCCCAGCCAATAATCCAAGCCAAAAACTCGCCCAACGTCGCATACGAGTATGTATAAGCACTCCCCGCAATCGGAATCATCGCCGCAAACTCCGCGTAGCACAAGCCCGCAAACACACAGCCCAAACCCGACAACATAAACGAAATCACCAAGCCAGGCCCGGCATAATTCGCCGCCGCCGTACCCGTAAGCACAAAAATACCCGTCCCGATAATCGCCCCGATGCCCAAAGCCACCAAATTCGTAGCCGTAAGCGACCGCTTGAGCGTATTATGTTCGCTCGAACTTTCTTTCAACAACTGATTTATCGGTTTCGTTTTAAATAAATTTTCCATACCAACTACCATATTAAAATGAAGAGCAACAGGCTCAAAATACATTAACACACTTAAAAGCCCCGCAATTTACAAACATTCACAAAAAAACGACACTTAAAACCGCCAAACAGCACAAGCAAGACCACCCCAACGAAAAAAAAATAAAAAATAAAAAATAATTAGGAGCTGAGACCCAACAATATTTTAGGCGGCGGCTGCCGGCTATCCGCTTGTAGTCCTCGCTGGAGGGTACGAAATCAATAGGCTGCTCATGTTTTTCAATCCAACCCTTTCACTAACTGACGCTTACGTTCGCCAGCTGTGGGCTACCGCTACTATCCGGGCTAGTTGTAGCAGCAGTACCATCTGTAACGCCGTAGGTACGCAATACCAACACTTTACCTTGGCCTACGGCCATGTGGCATTTTTGCCCCGTCACAAAATCCTCGGACACAATCGAAGCTCGAAAAAAAGCGTCACGTTAAATTTGGCCAAATCACACGGATGTTAATGCCAATCCACACCAAAGCGTTTGGCTGCATTTGCTTGCGTTTTCAGCCACCTGAGATGCGGGTAAGCGTTTGAACCTAAAGCAAATCCAAAGGTTCTTGCCATTTATTAAGTTTTTTATACTCGGTTTATTTGCAAACTTGATTTTTATAATTACTTTTGTTGTGCAAAATAAAATTGCACACAATTAAATTTCGCAAAATGAAAACAGGTTTAACTTTGATCGCTACTCTGGTACTGGCAGTTGGTCTTTTTGTTGCATTTGTACCCGTAAATAATAATCAAAAAAACAAAATCATGGACAATACAATTTATCAATTCAAAGCCTTAAATATCGAGGGAAAAGAAGTGTCTTTATCAGACTACAAAGGCAAGGTCGTAATTATTGTAAACGTGGCAAGTAAGTGCGGTTTTACGCCTCAGTATGAGGGTTTAGAAGCCTTATATCAGAAACATAAAGATGCAGGTTTGGTTATTCTGGGTTTCCCCTGCAATCAGTTCGGTTCGCAAGAATCTGGATCTGAAGCAGATATTAAGTCGTTTTGTTCGCTTACGTATGGCGTTGATTTCCCGATGTTTTCTAAGATTGATGTGAATGGCGACAATGCGCATCCGTTGTACAAATTCTTGAAAGACGAGAAACCCGGTTTATTAGGTATCAAAGCAATCAAGTGGAACTTTACGAAATTTCTGATTAATAAAGAAGGTAAGGTTGTAGATCGTTTTGCACCCCAGACTTCACCAGCCGATTTAGATTCGTCGGTGGTATCGTTGCTCTAATCGCTGGCTATCGCCTGTTATTTAGAGTCTGTTTTTTTAGTTGAGGTCCAGGCGGATCGGATTTTTTAAAGCGGAGTTTTCTACTTGTAAATGAGCATTTAAAAAATGCGATCCAACGCAGCAATCGACTCAAAAACAGACTTTATTTAATGGTCGGAAACTCGCAAACATATTGTTATGTTTGCGGCTGGCCTAGCTTGTGTGTTTGGCAAATGGGCGGTGGTTGAACACCTCATGGCTGTAGGCCAACCGCAAGTATCGGCATTATGCACAAGCAGCGTTACAGATGGTGCAGTGGCTCCAACTAGCCCGGATCGCGGCAAGTAGCCCACAGCACGCGCGGAGTGGCCTTTTGTACAGCCGTCAATTTGGAATACAAGGGCGGCCAAGTGGGGTCGTACCCGTTGCGAGGACTACTGCTAAGAGCCGGCAGCCGCCGCCTAAAATAGTGTTGGGTCTCCGCTCCTAATTATTTTTTTTATTTTTTTTATTTTTTGAACTATGCAGATTTCTGAGCTAGATAGTGCCGATGTGTTGAAGTTGGATAACCAGTTGTGTTTTGCTATTTATACAAGTTCGCGACTTATGACGCGGGCGTATGCACCCTTGCTCGAAAAGTTTGGGCTTACTTATCCGCAGTATTTGGTGATGTTGGTGCTTTGGGAGTTTCCCGAAATGGGCGTGCAACAATTGGGAGAGAAGCTTTTTTTGGATTCGGGAACGCTTACGCCTCTACTCAAACGATTGGAATCTAAGGACTTGGTAAAGCGTACGCGGTCTGGCGACGACGAAAGAAAGGTGCTGGTGACGCTTACCGATGCAGGGCTAGCCATGAAAGCAGATATTGTGGAAGTGCCTGTGGCCTTGTATCATAAGTCGTGTATGTCGGGGGGTGAAATCTCGCAGCTTAAATCTGAATTGGCTTCGCTTATCGCGAAACTTTCTGGCCTGTCGAAGTGCGCGACGTGATAACTTAACAATTCGATTGGACAAGTTTAATGTTTAGGAAACCTATTTTGCTAGGTTTTGTAACTTTCTTTGTAATGCTGAACGAGCCGTTCGGCGTTCTATCTGATTGATATTAGGGGGTCTTCGGGCTCCCTTTTTGTTTTTTGTGAATGTAGTTTTGATGCCGATATTTATTACTTTAGCGGCTCAGTAAGCTCGTTTGTTGCGAGTCTTGTTTTGCAATCACTAAATTTTCATAAGCAATGAATTCAAAAAAAATTAGTCTGCTTTTTGTAATGTTTTTGCTCGCATTTGGTGCGATGGCTCAGTCTCCACTAGGAAAAGGGGGCTCACAGCTTAATGCAGGGGTCGGTTTTTCAAATTGGGGTTTACCTGTTTATGTAGGGCTGGATTTTGGAGTACATCCCGATATTACACTCGGGGGAGAACTCTCGTTTCGCAGTTACGGGGAGAATTACAATAAAGTGAAGTATAACCACACTCTAATAGGAATCTACGGAAATGCGAACTACCACTTTAACAGCATCTTACAAATTCCCCGTAATTGGGATTTATACCTTGGGCTAAATGTGGGTTTTGTTATCTGGAATTCGCCAAGCGATTATGACGGTTCGCATAATTCAGGCTTAGGGCTTGGAGCGCAGCTGGGTACTCGTTATTACTTTACCAACCGTTTTGGGCTAAATCTCGAACTTGGTGGCTTGGGCTTTAATGGTGGTAAGTTTGGGATTAGTTACAAATTATAGTCCTACACCTTGTATGATATTCGCAAAGAGACGTACCTTTCGGGTGCGTCTTTTTGTATTTTAAGGGGCTGAAAATGCTTGGAATAATTGGGTTTCTGGGCTAAAATGTGTATATATGCAGATTGTGTTGTGCTTAAACAAATAACAGATTCTATGGATACCAGCGATATAATACGCTTTCTGATTTTTGCCGGGATTATTATCTATTCGATATCCAAGCAAGTTAACAAGAAGAATGCGGCAAAAAAGCCCTCGGCTTCGCAAAGACCTAACCCTGAAACGCCTCCGTCGCAGCAGAGTAGCGAAGAGATGGACGACTACTTGGAAGAGATACGACGGATGCTCAGCCAGGCCGAGGAAACTCAAGCAAAATCGAGTGAACCCTACGATGCCCGGCCAGACAAGCTGCCTTTCGTGCCGCAGTATAGTCATCCGGCACCTATTCAGACTCCGGTAGAAGCCGCTGTGCCAGTGGCATACGAGCAATTTGCAGGTTTCGACCACGAGCATAAAGCCGCTGTGGAAACCGTTTATGTGGAGCAAAAAGCGCAAAGCAAAGAAACCTATTACGAACAAAGTGAAGGGAGCGACGAAATGATGCTTCGTAACAAAGAAATGGATGAAATAGACCGTATTGAAAAGCTTGGCGAACAAAAACGAGTACAGAAAAAGCAACTTATCGACCTACGTAAGGCCGTAATTTACCAAACAATACTCCAACGGAAATACTGAGATCTTAGTTGATTCATGGGATTAGTCGAGCTTGTGTGTACTGATGTTTTCCTTGTTTAACTACTGCTAATAAGCTTATTATGGTATTAGTATGACTTGCTGATTTTTTGAATGAATTCAAGTGTAAATAAAAATATATTATCTTTGCACACAGAAAGAGTCCTGCCCTAAAGCAGGATTCTTTTATTTTAATAGTTAAACCTAAAACTAAGGTATATTATGGCTGGTACGTATTTAACCGCAGAAGGACTAAGGAAGTTGAAAGAGGAATTAGATCATCTTAAACACGTCGAGCGTCCTTCAATTTCACAACAAATAGCCGAGGCAAGAGACAAGGGCGACCTCTCGGAAAATGCAGAATACGATGCTGCAAAAGAAGCGCAAGGTCTGCTTGAAGCAAAAATCGCTCAGCTCGAAAATATTTTGCGTAACGCACGTCTGATAGACGAAAAACAACTCGATACCTCAAGCGTAAAGATGCTCAACCGGGTGCGCGTGCTCAACCTGAAAACCAAGGCCGAAATGTGGTACACTTTGGTACCAGCAAGGGAGGCAAACCTCAAAGAAGGTAAAATTTCTATCGAAACACCTATTGCGAAAGGTTTGCTCAATAAAACCGTGGGCGAAAAAGTTACGGTGCAAGTTCCGTCGGGTATTTTGGAATTCGAGGTGTTAGAAATTACGCTTTAAGTGTTCGGAGCTAATGAAAAGGCAGGTTTACAATAATTCCTGCAACAAATTGATACTTATGGCTACTATCTTTACTAAGATCATAAATGGCGATATTCCTTGCCACAAAATTGCGGAGAACGATAAATTCTTTGCTTTTTTAGACATTAGTCCCGTTGCAGTGGGGCATACTTTGGTAATACCCAAACAAGAGACAGATTACCTTTTCGACATTGACGATGCGCAACTGGCCGAAATGATCGTTTTTGCAAAAACGGTGGCGCGTGCTATCGAGGCTAGCGTACCGTGTCAGCGTATTGGTATCAGTGTGATGGGCTTAGAAGTACCACATGCCCACATTCACCTTATCCCCCTTGATAAGTCTGGGCTGATGGACTTTACCCACAAAATAACGCAAACCCAAGAGCAGTTGGCACAGACTGCAAGTTCTGTGCGTAGTAAGCTCTGATTTTTCCCTTTTGCATTTATACGCTTTTTATTCTTCTGACACTTTCTGAAAGATAATCGGACAGCTGCGGCATTCATTATTTTTGCAGTGTTCGTCGGAATCTTTGCCGTACGTCAGTTTGTTTGGTGCTCATGCTCACACAGACTGACGTTTTCAGTTTGAGTCAATTCAAAACCAAACCGCTGCTATTCTCCGAAAAAACCTACCTTTGCTCTCTTATAGCAATTAACACAAATATCTCCATG
>JBDKHP010000448.1:0-3984 GCA_039797645.1 Bacteroidota bacterium | reverse complement strand
ACAAATCTACCTAAAAATTACTTTGTGTTAAATTAATGTTACGCAATAAAATTAGAGCATATTATCCTCAAGCAGTTTTTTGGCTGCCAATTCCTGGGGTTACTATTTGTCAGGCGGGATTTTCTGTTTATGAATATACAACGCTCCAATTGCACATTACCCTACTTTGGGATTATTGTTTTTTAATTCAAGGGCGCATTTCCACTGCCCAACCAGCCCAAAAGAGAACAAACCCAACGAGAAAAAAATTAAAGATTAAATTAGGAGCTGTAACTCAACAATATTTTTTACGGCGGCTACCGGCTCTTGGCTGTAGTCCTCGCAACGGGTACGGTGTCAGTTGGCCGCCTCCGTTTTTCAAATTGACGGCATCACGAACGGCCACTCCACACGTGCTGTGGGCTACTTGCCGCGATCCGGGCTAGTTGAGGCGGCAGCTCCGTCTTAGACGCCGTAGGTACGCAGGGCTGGTACTTTCAGTTGGCCTACGGCCATGTGGCAAGCAGCACACGCGAGGGAAATGCCATTTTGTTAAAAGTTCGCCGATGCAATGGCCCGCGGACAATCCCAGATTTCGTCTGTGCTGAGCCAATATGAGACTATAAAGGCACTCTTTATTTCGACAATTGCATTCCTCAAGCCTTCGGTGTCGAGGGTGATGGGGCGGTTAGGCAAGCCGTAGGCTTGGCGTACGATACCGTGTCATGGCCGTAGGCCAACCGAAAGTGCTAGCCCCGCGTACCTACGGCGTTACAAACGGTGCTGCCGATCGGCCTAGCCCGGATAGTAGCGGTAGCCCACAGCGGCGTGACGAAGCATCAGCAAACTGATGCTATTATTTTGAAATACAAAGGCTTCCAGTTGATTTCGTTCCCGAACGCGAGGACTACAAGCGGATAGCCGGTAGCCGCCCTATATAAATACTGTTGGGCTTCCGCTCCTAATTTTTATTTTTATTTTTTTTCTTCCGGGTTTGCATTCTTATTTTAGGCTGTCTTTCTGCCATGGAACAATCTTTTGTTGATGAATTCTATATTACTTTGGGTTCAAATCGAATCGTGGCGAATTCCTTGTATGGGTCGCCTTTTTATAAGTTTCTTAATTTTATTTCTGATGAAATATTTCCTAGTTTTTGTGGCTCTGTCCTTTTCGGTGGTGTCTGTCATGGCGCAACGTGAGAGTTCGGTGTGGTATTTTGGGAATCGGGCGGGCATTGATTTTAATCGGGGGTATGCCGTTCCGCTTGCGGATGGGGCGATGCAAACCGAGGAGGGATGCTCGAGTATTGCCTCGCGCGATGGCGACTTGCTCTTTTATACGAATGGCGTAAATGTCTGGAATAGAAAGCATTTACTGATGGAAAACGGTACGGGTTTGAAGGGAAACAGCTCTGCGACTCAGTCGGCTTTAATTGTAAAGCTGCCTTCGAGCGATCGGTTTTATTATGTTTTTTGTGTGGATTCGGTGAATGTTCTTTTCGGGCATCTTACGTATTCGGTGGTCGATTTGTCTTTGCGAAGTGGTCTGGGCGAGGTGGTGGTCAAGAATCAGGATTTGGTTTTTAGGGCTGGAGAGAAGTTGGCGGCAACCTACCACGCGAACGGAACGGATGTGTGGATTGTGACTGAAAAACTAAGCTCCAACGAGTTTTATGCGTACTTGCTTACCAAAGATGGTTTGGTGAAAGAACCTGTAGTTTCGGCTGTTGGCCCAGTGTTGGAGCAGACGGGAGCTACGAACGGACAATTGAAAGCATCGCCAGATGGACGTTTTTTGGCGAGTTCGATGGAGTTGGCTAATGGGCTGTTGCTTATGGATTTCGATAATGAAACGGGCGAGGTTTCGGGGGAACGTTTTCTGAAGTACGGTGATGTGAGGATGCCCGATGGGAAGCGGGCTTGTTGTCCGTATGGTTTGGAGTTTTCGCCAAATTCGGAGTTTGTGTATGTGTCGGGGTTTCGGTTTGTGTACCAGTATCCGACATCGGCGCGTACTGTGGCCGAATTGGAAGCACAGCAAAAAAAGATTGTGTATTCGGCGCAATTGCTGAACTCGATGCAACTGGCCCCCGACGGGCGAATTTACATCGCACGTTTCAATTCGCATACGCTGAGTGTGATTCAAAAACCAAATCTTGTGGGCGATGCGTGTAGCTATGCGGAAGATGCCTTCGACCTTGGGCCTGGGGTTTCAATTGAAGGGTTGCCGTCGTTTGTGTCGAACTTGCTTGCCGATAAGGGTTTTGATTATCAGGGTTATTGCCCCACCGAGCCACTGAGTTTACAGCCCCAGCAAGCATCGGCATCGGTGCTTTGGACGGGCGTTGACGCAGCAGGTACGCACGCTTTTTCTACCGACGAGATGAATCCTGTTCTTCAACTGAGCCATGCTGGGGTATGGGTGATTCGACTGCAACAGTTTGACAATGCGGGCTTGTTAACCAACGACTTTACCCAACGTTTGAGCTTGGAAGAGAGTTTCGAGTTTACGATTGGGGCGGATACGGTACTTTGCGATAATACAGAAATTTTGCTCAAAGGCCCTGATATTGTGGGGACTTATCTGTGGAGTGGTGGTAGTACCCAGCCCGAGCTTTTGGTTACGAAACCGGGCGTGTACAGTTTGCGTGCTTCGCCCAAAGATGCCTGCCCGGGGAGCAATCAGATTATCATCAACCGCAAACAGCTTCCGTCGTTTGTCTTGCCCGAAGACGGAACGATTTGCTACCAGCACCGTATTGAGCCAATCGTAGATCGGCCTGCGGATCGGTATTGGTGGAACGATGGGATTACTTCGGCGGGTAGGGCAGTGGAAGTCTCCGGCTTATTTACGCTCTCGGGTGAGAATGTGTGTGGCGTAGTAACGGACGAAATTCAGCTTGAAATTGAACATTGTGAACTGGTTATTGTGCCCAATGCGGTGTTGGTACATGCCGATTCTAAGTTGTTTACGATCGCGGGCATTGGGGGTGCTTCGTGGAGTTTTTATGTGTTTGGGCGTTGGGGCGATAAAGTTTTTGAGAGTCGGCACTACGAAAATGACTGGATTTACGACGAATTAGAACCTGGGGTGTATTATTACATCCTAGAAAGTAACGATTCGGAGGTGCTTTATAAGGGTTTTTTTCATGTGTTTTAGCTTTGTGAGCGGGCTTCTTTCTGTTTTTGTGTGTCAGTTGAAAAAAATATGGAATTATATCTTTCTTATTTACAATTTGTTAAAGCTCGTGTTCTAAATTTCAAGCTTAAATTGGTGATTTTGTCTGGCAAACACTTGCAAATAAAGTTTAAAAAACCTTATCTTTGCATCGCTTTTCAGGAAAGGTAACGACTCCGTAGCTCAGCTGGTAGAGCAACGCCCTTTTAAGGCGTGGGTCCTGCGTTCGAATCGCAGCGGGGTCACAAAAAGCATCGGCTTTGGGTGACCATAAACTAACTTGAAAAGTATTGACTCCGTAGCTCAGCTGGTAGAGCAACGCCCTTTTAAGGCGTGGGTCCTGCGTTCGAATCGCAGCGGGGTCACTCAAATTCCACCGAAAAGGGAAACTCCAAACCGAGTTTCCCTTTTTTTTATGCTAATTTTTGTGCGATTAATTGCTTTGGCGATAAAAATATGCTTAAAAATTTCAAAAGAATTGCATTTGTAGCGATTGTTTAAGACTTTCGTACCAAGAAACCAACTCCTCTAAATCATGAAAATTATGATGGTCGGAACCGGATATGTTGGGCTCGTATCCGGGACTTGTTTTGCCGAAACTGGCACTTCTGTAGTCTGTATTGACATTGACGCAAAAAAAATTGAAAACCTACAAAATGGCATTATTCCTATCTGGGAACCAGGTTTGGAAGAAATGGTGAAACGTAATTTCGATAAAAAGAAACTGAGTTTTTCTACAAGTTTGCGCGATGAGGTGAAGGATTGCGAGGCTATTTTTATTGCCGTAGGTACTCCTCCCGACGAAGATGGTAGTGCCGACCTGAAATA
>JBDKHP010000447.1:0-3689 GCA_039797645.1 Bacteroidota bacterium | reverse complement strand
GGGGCTTCGTTGGGCATTCGCTACGACTTCGGGAAAACAACGCTCGACTTGGAATTGGCCTACCGCCGTCCGTTTACAGCTGCTACAAATGTAGGAAGTGCCACGGCCAACACCCAACTTTGGGGCGGCTATTACGACACGGTGGACGACACCCAAATGAATCATTTTTGGCTTACGTTGCGGGTGCTTTCGCCTTTCGGATTGGGCGGTGGCGGATCTGGTGGCAAAACAAAAGGCACGGTGCCTTGTCCGTCGTTTCACTGATTTTTCCTGTTTTTTGTGTAATCTTCAATTGTGTGAACATGAAATTTTTCAAGATATATATGTTGTTGCTGCTCGTTGCGGCATTGTCGGCTTGCTCGAAATCTGAGGTTTCGCCAGAGGCTGTTTTCTTCAAAGTATTCGACGATTCGAACTCCGACAGGTCGTACTATCCCGTTGATATGCTGGAACTTAGCGACGGTGGTTTTTACATTCTGGCCGCCACAACTATCGACACCACACGGACTTGGCTCTCTACGCACATCATCCGCACCGACGCCATGGGCGAAAAGCTTTGGGAAACCACACTCGCCAAACCCTACGTAAACCCCATCGGTATGTGGGCGCAGGGCGACAAAGTGATGTGTTTCTGCCTCGACGATATTGGGCTGGGCACACACGTGCTTTCGGTGGACGACGCGGGGCAAACGGCGCATTTGGAGAAATCCTTCCCGAACATTATTTACCCGCTGGCCTCGGCGCAATTGCCCGACAAAGGCGTGCTACTCGTAAGTTACGATCGGATTCAGCGCCTGTGCAGGGTCACAAAATTCAACTCCTCGATGACCCAGCAATGGCAGGCCAGTTACGGCGTGATCGAAAACGCCGAGGAAATGCTCATAAAACACATGCTACGCACAGGCACGCAATTGCCATTTTTTGCGGGAGCAATCGGTAACGGAAATCTCGTCTATGCAGGGGGCATTTATAACTACAGTTTGAGCACTTTTGTGCTAAAAAGCACGGGCGAAAAATCGGGAATTATTTACGGCTTCCGCTACGACGGCGGTATCAACGGACTCTATGCGCCCAACGAAAATGCAGTTTTTGCCACGAGATTCAACTACAACGACCAATTCGTACTGCCGAATCTGAAACTCCCCACCACAGGAATCACCAACACGAGCGAACTTTACGGCAACCGATTGGCCGAAATTGCGCCCCAAACCAAGAGTTTCATTTTCCCACTTACCGTAAATGGGGTGGCCTCTACGGTGCATGTTTTCACCACAAATTCCAACCAAGTAGCTGTATATGTGTACAATGCAACGATGCAAATCACCACAAAAAAGCTGTTCGGTTTTGCAAACCCCGTAAGCATTGCCTCAGCAAAAGCGTCCGCCGACGGCAACATCGTTCTGCTGATGGAAACAAAAGTATTTGGCCGTTTCCGCAGAATTGCGGTAGAAAAAATACCCGTCGCCACACTGAAATAAACGCGCAAAAGCGAATATAAACCCGAATAAAAAAAGAAAAAAATAAGGATTAGGAGCGGGAGCTAAACTTTATTTATAGAGGGCGGCTTCCGGCTCTTAGCAGTAGTCCTCGCGCACGGGTACGAAACCACTTGGCCGCGTACGTATTTCAATTAAACTACTGTACCAAAGGAAATTGCGTCACATCGCTGTGGGCTACTTGCTGCGATCCGGGCTAGGCCGATCGGCAGCACCGTTTGTAACGCCGTAGGTTCGCGGTGCAAATCCTTTCAGTTGGCCTTTGGCCATGAAACGACTCGTCCATGCTCGAAACACTCACTCACACAAACAAGGCTGACAGAATAAACGATCACAATTCTGATTATGGAATCTATGCGACTTCCGAAAAAACGAGCTTGTGAAAATGTGATATTTCGGTGGTTTTGTTATAATAAACACCGCTGTGAAACAAAGGCACCCTACATTCCTGTCATTCGCCACCCTTGCGAATTTTGTAAGTATTGCAAGATAAACCCAACTTGCAAACACAGTTTTATACTCACTAAACAAACAGGAATGAAACATCTTTACTTAATTGGGCTGGTACTCTTAGCCCAGATTACAATGGCTCAGAAATTTGAGAATTTGGCACTCACTCCGCCCATGGGCTGGAACAGTTGGAATAAGTTTGCCTGCGAAGTAAGTGCCGACTTGCTCAAACAAACTGCCGACGCTATGGTTTCGACCGGCATGAAAGACGCTGGATACCAATACATTGTTGTGGACGATTGCTGGCATGGCGACCGTGACAGTCTTGGTTTTATTCACCCCAACGCCACACATTTCCCCAAAGGCATGAAAGATGTGGTAGATTATATCCACTCCAAAGGCTTAAAATTCGGGATCTATTCTTGCGCCGGTGCGCTTACTTGCGGTGGCAAACCTGCGGGACGCGGACACGAATATCAGGACGCCATTAGCTATGCGCAGTGGGGCGTAGATTACCTCAAATACGACTGGTGCAACACCGAAGGACTTAAATCGGTAGGTGCATACACAACGATGCGCGATGCCTTGTATGCAGCTGGCCGGCCAGTGGTGTTCAGCCTTTGCGAGTGGGGCGACACCAAACCTTGGGAGTGGGCTACAAATGTGGGACACCTATGGCGCACCACGGGCGACATCTACAACTGTTTCGACTGTGTGGAAGATCACGGCACATGGAAATCGTTTGGGGTGACGCATATTATCGACAAACAAGACGGCCTTCGTAAATATGCAGGCCCAGGCCATTGGAACGACCCCGACATGATGGAAGTGGGCAACGGTATGGCAGTGAACGAAGATCGTGCGCATTTTTCGATGTGGGCAATGTTGGCCGCTCCACTTATTGCTGGCAACGACCTACGGTCTATGTCGAAAGAAACTGTCGAAATTCTCACTAACCACGATGCTATTGCCGTAAATCAGGATTCTTTGGGTATCCAAGGTTTCCGTTATTCGAGCAAAGACAGCCTCGAAACATGGTTCAAACCACTTAAAGATGGTTCGTGGGCTGTATGTTTCTTTAACCGCGCCAAAACTCCTGCCAAGGTTTCTTTCAACTGGGCAAGCGAAAAAGTGGTGGACGATGTGTTTGCCAAACAGTTGGATGCAGACAAAATACGCTACAAAATCTACGACCTTTGGACAAAGAAAGAACGCGGCGATACCAAAAAAGCGTTCGTGGCAGATGTTCCTGCACATGATGTGATTATGTTGAGACTTAGTGTCATAAAAAAATAAAGGCATATTTAGGCAAGCCGAAGGCTTGTCGGTCGTAGCGGTTACATGGCCAAAGGCCAAGCAATCAGGAAGTCTAGCGTGATTCCGGCGTTACAAACGGTACTGTAGCTACAACTAGCCCGGATAGCAGCGGTAGCCCACAGCGGTGTGATGCGGTGTCAGCAATCTGACGCTATTCGACTGAAAAACAAAGGTTTCCAGTTGATTCCGTCCCCGAACGCGAGGACTACAAGCGAATAGCCGGTAGCCGCCTTTACAAATACTGTTGGGCTACAGCTCCTTATTATTTTTATTTTTTTCGCTCTCGGAGTTTTTCTTGGGCTTTGGCGAGAATCGTGGAAATGGAAATAATAGGGAGTTTTTGTTGCGATGGTTTGTATTCGCCCGAGATTGCTTCTTATTATAGCTAAAAATCCCATTTTTGTATGCGCAGAATTGCTCCGACGA
>JBDKHP010000446.1:0-9041 GCA_039797645.1 Bacteroidota bacterium | reverse complement strand
AATTTCTCCGAAAACACTTGCTTTACCAAGCAAAATGGCAACCTAATCTTTGGTGGAAGCATGGGCTTTATAGAGATAGACCCCCAAAAATTTGTTGTAACCAGCCAGCTTACAACCGTAGAGCTCACCACATTCTTCCTGTTCAACAAAGAAATTGCCGTGGGCGAAAACGATACACCCCTCAAACAAAGCATTCCTTTTACCACAAACATTACACTCAACAACAACCAATCCAGCTTTAGTATAGAATACGTAGCACTCTGCCAAAGCGACCAAGCACAAGTAAGTTACGCATTTATGCTCCAGAATTTCGAGAAAGACTGGAACTACGTCGGCAATCAGACCAAGGCCACCTACACCAATCTATCGCCCGGTAAATACACCTTCCGTGTGAAAGCCACCCTCCGCTCGGGGCGTTGGGATCAGCCCGAACGAATACTCGAAATTACAATTTTGCCCCCTTGGTACAAAACATGGTGGGCATTTACCATCTGGCTGGTACTTATCGCAGCAATACTCTGGGCTATTCGCAACACCTTACTCAAATTGAACCATTACCGACGCGATCTACAGGTAGAAAAAAGGGTAAATCAAGTTAAACTTCAATTCTTCACAAATATATCGCACGAAATTCGTACTCCCCTTACCCTAATCATTGGCCCAATCGAAGAGCTAATTTCAGACAAAGCAACCGCTGGCGCAACCAAGCCAAAACTCCAGATTATCCATAAAAATGCAAAACGGATGCTCTTGCTCACAAACCAACTACTCGACTTCCGTAAAATCCAGAACAATAAAATGAAAATCAAAGTGCGCCAGTTCGATTTGGTACGATTTGCTAAAGAGATATACGAAAACTTCGGAACAATGGCACAACACAAAAAAATTGATTATCAGTTTTATAGCCAAAAAGAAAATCTCCTAATATGGGCAGACCCATCTAAAATAGACATCATAATCTTCAACCTACTTTCCAACGCTCTTAAATTCACAAGTGCCGGAAAAAAAGTAAGCCTAAGTCTAGTATTTGAAACAAAGACCCACGTTGCAATCCAAATAAAAGACCAAGGAAAAGGCATACCCGAAAAACTTCAACCCGAACTGTTCACACGCTACACAATTCTGAGCAACAACGAACAATCTGGCACAGGAATCGGTTTGTCATTATCTTACGAATTGGCCAAACTACACGGGGGCGACATTTTAGTAAATTCTACCGAGGGCGAAGGCAGTTTATTCACACTCAAAATACCAATCGAAAAAGAACAGTATTTGGTAAACAGCAACGCCGTAGTGATTGAGAAAGACATAGAACAAGTAATTCACTCAACAACAGGTATATACACAGAAGAAGATACCGAACAAGCCGACACACCAACCGAAAACAAAACAACCCAACTCACCGCACTCGTCGTAGAAGACACACCAGAAATTCTGGAATACATCTGCAACTCATTACAACCCGAGTTTTACGCCATACGCGCTACAAACGGAGAAGAAGCTTTGAAAATGGCACAAACACAGCCCATTGACATAATCATTACAGACTTAATGATGCCCGTAATGGACGGACTAGAACTCACCCGAAAACTCAAATCGAACTTCGACACCAGCCACATACCCATCGTAATGCTCACCGCACGCACAACAATAAACGACCAAATTGAAGGCATCGGCATGGGGGCAGAAGCCTATATCTCCAAACCATTCAATACAAATTACCTTAAAACGGTGTGTATCAACCTAATAAAACAACGACAAAAACTCATAGATCGGTTCACGTCCAACAAAAACATAGAACCCGGACAACTAAAAATCCAATCGAAAGACGAAGACTTCCTACAAAAATTAGTCGAATATATACAACAACATTACTCTGACGAAATTGTAATAGACCACTTAGCCGAACACTGCTGCCTGAGCAGAACCGTATTTTACAACAAACTAAAAGGACTCACCGGCCTAAGCCCCGTAGAATTCCTACGAGAAATGAAGTTGAAAATAGCCATACAATTGCTCGAAAAAGGCTACAATGTATCTGAAGTCGCATTTAAAGTCGGCTTCAACGACGTAAAATACTTTAGCCGACAATTCAAAGCACAATTTGGCTACCCACCCAGTAAACATACCGCACCCGACAGCCACCACGAATAAACGCCCCGAACAACAAACTGTAAACAAAAACAAACCGAACGAAAAAAAATAAAAATAAAAATAAAGATTAGGAGCTGTAGCCCAACAATATTTGTAAAGGCGGCTACCGGCTCTTAGCAGTAGTCCTCGCAACGGGTACGGCAACACTTGGCTAGGGTAGTTTTTCAATTGAACCACAGTACAAACGGCCACTACTCACATGCTGTGGGCTACTTGCCGCGATCCGGGCTAGTTGTAGCGGCAGCTCCGCCTGTAACGCTGCAAGTACGCAGTGCCAAAACTTCTGCTTAGCCTTTGGCTATGGGGCAATTTAGCAGACCACAACAAACCGATAGTCACTCCCGAAAATATGCGCAAAACCGCGCAATACGCCCCCCAAAAAAAAACGTCCCACTTTCACACGAACCAAGCCGTGGTATTCAAACAAAAGAAAGCACATCGTAGGTGCTTTTTTAGTACTTTTAAGAACAAGAAACTAAAATCGTAAAATCTAAGAATATGTCGGACTTAGGAAATGAATTAAACCAACAGATTCTCGAACTTTGCCAACAAGGGCAAAAGTTGGCAGCAATCAAACTGCTCAAAGAGCAAACAGGCTTAGAACTCAAAGAATGTAAAGACTATGTGGAAAAACTGGCCGCTGCTAACGGTATTGTGCCAAAAAGTGGGTGCTTTGTAGCTACAGCTTGCTACGGCAGTTACGATGCACCAGAGGTTGTGGTACTACGACACTACCGAGACAATACCCTACTACAAACTGATTTGGGAAGGTTATTTGTGAAATTCTATTACAGGGTGTCGCCTTATATTGCGGCAAAAATTGCTACCTCGGATTCCGCAAAAAAATGCGATACGGAAGTATATATTGTCGCCAATTGTACGGAAAATTCGCCAAAACGAGTAGTACCAAACTGCTGGATAGATACGGCGTTAATTTCACAGAGATTCAGCAAGGATGCCACATGGCCAAAGGCCAACTGAAAGTTTGAGCCCCACCAACCTACGGCATCGCAAACGGAGCTGCCGCCCCAACTAGCCCGGATCGCGGCAAGTAGCCCACAGCATGAGTGGAAGTGGTTGTTCGTGCTGCGGTAAAATTGAAATATAAGGGTGGCCAAGTGACTCGGTACCCGTTGCGAGGACTACAGCCAAGAGCCGGTAGCCGCCCTTACAAATATTGTTGGGCTACAGCTCCTTATCATTATTTTTAATTTTTTCATTCATTAGTGTCGGTATTGGCGGGGCTTCGGGTGAAAAAAAAGAGACTCTCTTCGCAGAAAGTCTCTTGTGCATGTCGGGATGACTGGACTTGAACCAGCGACCCCGCGCCCCCCAGACGCGTACTCTACCAACTGAGCCACATCCCGTTTTGCGGGTGCAAAGATAGGTGTTTCGTTGAATTTTGCAAGTTTGGGGTCGTAATATTTTATGCTATTTTTCTACAATTTTGATTTCCGTACGTCGGTTTAATTGGTGTTTCGCTTCGGAACAGTGTACACCGTCGGCACATTCGTTGGTGAGTACGCGCTCGCCGTAGCCTTGTGCGGTAATGCGAGCGGGGTCTATGCCCCCACGTGTAACGATCCAGTTTACTGCCGATGTGGCACGACGTTGCGAAAGCCGTTCGTTGTAGGCGTTTGGTGCACGGCAATCGGTATGGGAACCGAGTTCAACTTTCACTTTCGGGAATTTTTGCATGAAAATAATCACTTTTATGAGTTCCACTTGGGCATCGGGACGAATGTTCCATTTGTCGAAATCGTAGTAGATGTTTTCGAGTTTGTAAATCTGGCCGAGGTGAATGTCGTTGTCCGTAACGCCTTCGAGCGTGGGTACGGAATCGCGATTGGCAACGGGGTCGTCGAAGTTTGATGGGTCGAGAATATCTTCGAGTATCGGAAAGTCTATCTTGAAATGGTAGATGTCGTCGTCGCCTTTGCCAGCTTCGCGGTTCGAGGAAAGGTATCCATCGGATTTATTCTCCGAGATTATAAATGCAAAGTCGTCGCTGGAACTGTTTAGCGGTTTGGCCAGGTTTATAGGATGCTCAAACCCTGTGCTGTCTTCGCGGGCGGCTGCCATGAATATATCGAGGCCTCCGAGGCCGAAAAGCCCGTCGGAGGAGTAATAGAGTGTGCCGTCGGAGTGGATAAACGGAAACATTTCGCTGCCTTCGGTATTAATTACTGGGCCAGCGTTGGTGGGGTTGCCCCAAGCGAGGCCTTCGCGTTTGCAGTAATAGATGTCTGTACCGCCAATTCCGCCAGGCATGTCTGATATGAAATAGAGGGTTTGTCCGTCGGGCGAAAGGGACGGGTGGCCGCAGGAATATTCATCGCTATTGAATGGCATGGAGATGATTTCCCCCCAGTCGTTGCCAGATTTATCGACGCGATATATCTTGAGGTTGTTTACGTCTTCGGTGCTTTTGCCTACTTTGCGTTTGAAATAGTTACTACGATTGAAATACATTTCGGTGCCGTCGGGCGAAAAAGTGGCGGGGCCTTCGTGGTAGGGCGAATTGATTTTGGCACTAAAGCGTGTGGGCGAGAGTAATTCGCCGTCTTTGTCTTGGTCTGCTAAAAAGAGATCGAGAAATGGTTGGTTGTTCCATTTATAGATTGGGTTTGTGCCCGGGCTGTCGTCGCGGGCTGATGCAAATACAATTTGATCCTTGCCATAATAGCAGGATCCAAAATCTGAATTTGGAGTATTTACCTCTAAGTTTGAGAGTGTAATATTTTCGCTACCTGTGAGTAATTCGGTAAGCAGTGTCTTTTCGCCTTTCGCACGCTCTGCACGAGAATCGTTGCGTTTTAATTCGGCAAACTTCTGAAGCCATACCTGCGATTCTTCGTATTTTCCGTTGGCTTTCAGCGCCTGTGAATAATAATAAAAATCGATTGGCTGAACGATACTGCTCTCAGTTACCATTCCATACCAGTATTCAGACTTACCCCACTCGTTGAGCTTGCGGTAGGAATCGGCAAGGTGTTTCACGGTTTGTTCGGAACCTTCGCCTGCCTTAATAACTTCCTCATAAAGTGCAGCTGCATTAAAAAAAGCAAGCTCATTGTACAGCTTATCTGCTTTTTTTTCTTTCGACAGAAATTGTGCCTGTGAAGTATTGGTAATGAGTAATATGCCAAAAACAACACATAAGTTTCTGATTATTAAATAATTATATTTATCCTTCATTTTAATAATTGTGTTAAGCAAATTCGCATTTCTGAAAAACAATTGCTCTCGTTAAAGTCTTACTCCAATTGTTGTGTACAATGGTAACACTATCAGCCGAATTACAGTTAGTATCCACGTAAAACAAATTTACAACATATATATTATTTTACATGGTTTTATTGAGTTTGCGTTTAGCGTTGTGTCCTTTATTTTTGAATTACGGCAAGGTTTTACGCAATAACGTCAATGATATTTTTTGTTGTGTGTAAATTCTTGTACTTTTGTGGTACTAAATCCCTCTCAAATACTCCAATGGATTACAACACAACAAACAAAAAGCTTATTCTACCAGAGTATGGCCGGAACATACAGAAAATGGTAAATACAATTAAGGCAATTCCAGATAAGGACACCAGAAACGATGCTGCTCGAGCAATTATCAATATTATGGGTAATCTGAATCCCCACTTGCGCGACATCATGGACTTTCGTCATAAATTATGGGATCACTTGTTTATTATGGCAGATTTCGACCTCGATATTGAATCGCCATACCCCATCCCGACACGCGAATCTTTGTCCGAAAGACCCTTAAAAGTGCCTTACAACCAACGCCACATCAAATACAAACACTTCGGCCAAGTCGTAAACGACCTTATCGAAAAGGCTTGTACTTACCCCGAGGGCGAGGAAAAGGAAATCCTTATATTACTGATTGCCAACTATATGAAAAAATCGTACCTGCTTTGGAATAAAGAAGTAGTAAACGATGAAACCATTTATACAGCAATGATGGATATTTCGCAAGGTCGTCTGCACGCCGATGGTGCGGTAAAGCTTACTTCGTCAAAAGAAATAATCCACAGAAACAAACGTAAGCGGATTAAAAAATAAAAAAGTACATTTCCGGTTCTGTATTTTATAAGAATTCTACACAATGTAGTAAACTTTTGCGCCCCATAATATGGGAGCATAGCGCTACCGAGCGTTTTGAAATACCGAATTGGCCGACCCCAAACGAACAGTGTAACCAAGCAAACACAGACCTCGATGCGATTTGAAATAGAAGGTGGCCACAAACTAAAAGGTTCAATAGAACCCCAAGGGGCCAAAAACGAAGCCCTACAAGTAATTGCAGCATGCTTACTTAGCGCGGAGAAAATTACAATCTCAAACATTCCGAGCATACACGATGTGCTCCAACTTATCAATTTACTCAAAGGGTTGGGGGTGCGTGTTACACAGCTAAATAAGCATACTTATACATTCGAGGCCCAAGAAATCGACATCGATTACATTCTCAGTCCCGATTTTCGCAACAAGGGCGGGAGTTTGCGTGGTTCAATCATGCTTATGGGACCCTTGCTTGCCCGTATTGGCAAGGCATATATGGCCAAACCAGGGGGCGATAAAATAGGCCGTCGCAGATTAGATACCCACTTCTTGGGCTTACAAAAACTGGGTGGCGAACTACACTACGTACCAGAGAAGGACATCTTTATGATGCAATCCTCGGGGCTAAAAGGCTGCTATATGTTGCTCGACGAAGCTTCGGTAACAGGCACTGCAAACATACTCATGGCCAGCGTATTAGCCGAAGGAAAAACAACAATTTACAACGCCGCCTGCGAACCGTACATACAGCAGCTTGCCAAAATGCTCAACAGCATGGGCGCCAAAATATCGGGTATCGGTTCAAACCTACTCTATATTGAAGGCGTTAGTAAACTTGGCGGTTGCGAGCATCGCCTGCTACCCGACATGATAGAAATTGGCAGCTTCATCGGTTTGGCCGCAATGACACAGTCTGAAATTCTGATCAAAAACACTTGCTACGACGAACTTGGCATTATTCCAGATGCTTTCAAGCGGTTGGGCATCGAAATGCAACGCCAAAACGACGACCTTTTTATACCCTCCCAAGAAATTTACGAAATAGAAAGTTTTATTGACGGTTCCATTATGACCATCGCGGACGCACCCTGGCCCGGACTCACACCCGATTTACTGAGCGTACTATTGGTCGTTGCTACCCAAGCAAAAGGATCGCTACTGATACACCAAAAAATGTTTGAAAGTCGGCTCTTTTTTGTCGATAAACTCATAGACATGGGCGCACAAATAATTCTTTGCGACCCACACCGTGCCACCGTAATTGGGCTCGAACGCAAATTCAACCTACGAGGCAGCACACTCATTTCGCCCGACATCCGTGCAGGTGTTGCACTACTGATAGCCGCAATGTCAGCAAAGGGCAAAAGTACAATCCACAATATACACCAAATAGATAGGGGCTACGAGGCTATAGAAGTACGGCTAAATGCCATTGGCGCGCATATTGAACGTATTGACGACTAAGAACCACCGCCATCCCGATACGAACTTGAAGGAAAATAAGATAGTAAGATTTCCAGACCCAAGTTCAACTCGGTCTGGCTTATATTCTCGTAATAAAGCGGATATCTAACGAAAAAAAATAAAGATTAGAAGCTGTAGCCAAACTTTTCAAATATAGGGCTGCTTCCGGCTATCCGCTTGTAGTCCTCGCAAACGGAAACTGAATCACTTGGCTGCCAGGGTATTCCAATCAAGCCTCTGTACAAAAGGACATTACGTCACGTTGCTGTGGGCTACCGCTACTATCCGGGCTAGACCGTGCTGCTGTTTTCCAATCCTACGCCGTAAACTCGCGGGGCAAGCGTTCCAGTTGGCCTGTGGCCATGTGGCATATCCATCCGATCTATTCTGGAACGTTTCGCGAAACTGTAACAATTAGAAAGGCAAAATACAAATTGCCACCAACAAAAAAGAGCATTCGTAAGGAACGCTCTTTTTGAAGTAAAGTCTAAGCATAGTTTAGAATGGCAAATCGTCGCCATCGTCGGCCATTTGTGCCGGATTTGGCACGGCAGCTTGGGTGGACTCTGTTGCCACATTCCCTGCTGGCGACTGGTTAGCTGTGTATGAATTGACAGGCGGCTGCGAGTAATTAGTGTCTGCACTACCCGTGCCTCGATTCAGAAGACGAATATCCGAAGCGACGATGTCTGTAACGTATCGCAACACGGCAGGGTTTTCTTTATCGGGATAGGAACGATACCGTACAGTTCCTTCTACATATAAAGGATCGCCCTTATGTACATATTTCTCAATAACATCTGCAAGACCACGCCAAGCAACAATGTTGTGCCAATCGGTTTGTGTGATTTTCTCACCAGCCTTATTGAGATAAGAATCTGAGGTGGCCAGTGAAAACGTGCATACTTTACTATTGGCATCGAGATTACGAACTTCTGGGTCGCGGCCTACATTGCCCATTAAAACTACTTTGTTTAATCCTTTCATTGTTCTATATGTTTTGTTTAGGTTAACCAAAACGAGGGTGAAAAAACTCAGATTTGTATATCTCAATTTCTGGTTTGTTACTGAGCCACGCAAAACTTATGAAATTCTGCGGTCTTGAGATACCTATCAATTAGTCTGGAAACTGCTAAATTATTAATTTCATGAATGTCAACAAAACTGAAATTGTCTGTATTTACAAGATTGTCAGGAAGCCGTACCGCGCAAAACCTCGCTTTTATGGTTTGGTGGGTTAGCTTATGAGTAAAATCGCTACTGTAATTTTCTACCTTCCCATTTTGTATAAAAGACTTAATCTCTGGCAGTAAAATCAATTCTTTTAATTCGAATGCTTGGTCTAATTC
>JBDKHP010000445.1:0-3406 GCA_039797645.1 Bacteroidota bacterium | reverse complement strand
CCAAAATTACGACGAGTGCGACGGGCGAAAGGTAGAACACCAAGGGGTTGATGAGATAGGTGGTGGCGATAAAGAGTATCGCGTTGCTGGCCACGAATAGGGCGACGTTGTTGGCACTGAGCTTTCCGGCGGGTATTTCGCGGCTTGCTGTACGGGGGTTTTGTGCGTCGATTTTACGATCGAGCAATCGGTTGAAGGCCATGGCTGCGGTGCGGGCGAAGATCATACAAAAAAGCACCAAGACAAACACCTTATAGTCGAAATTTTGTACGCGTTGGTAGGCTAAGAAAAAACCAATAAGTGCGAAGGGTAAGGCAAAAATGGTGTGCGAGAATTTTACTAATGAAAAATATTTTGTGATCGTTTTCATTTGAATATCAGGCTTTTGTAGTAATAGATCGGGTAATTACGAGTTGGGTACTGTAGAGGAAAAAGGCGATTACACTGAGGAAATAGACCAAATCGCGGGAGTCTATCACGCCGCGACTCATGGACATATAGTGGTTGTTGATGCCTAAGGATTCTACAATATATTGCTGCTGCCCCCAGATAGAAAGCGCTGCGAGGGAATCGAAACCGGTGTAAAACACGAACGAAAGCACCACGGCAAGCAAAAAAGCGACAATCTGATTGTCGGTGATGGAACTGCTGAATGTTCCCAAGGCCACGTAAATGGCCGAAAGGAAAAAGAGCCCCACGTAAGATCCGAGTGTGCCGCCTGTGTCGATATTGCCTGCGGGTGCACCCAATTGGTACACCGAAATATAATACACGATGCCCGGAAGTAAGGACAAAATAACGAGCACCAGCCCAGCCAAATATTTGGCCAACACCAATTCGTACTCGCGTAATGGCCGTGTGAGGAGCAATTCGAGCGTTCCGTTTCGTTTTTCTTCGGCAAAGAGGCGCATCGTAAGTGCGGGTACGAGGAAGAGAAACACCCAGGGTGCAAAATCGAAAAGCGGGTCGAGAGAGGCGTATCCGCTTTCGAGAATATTCATGCCGCCGGGGAATACCCAAATAAATAAACCGTTGGCTAATAGGAAGATAACGATCACCATATAGCCAATAAGCGAACTAAAAAAACTACTAATTTCCTTCCGTAACAAACTCCACATGTGCGCGATGTTTAAATCTATGAACCGAAAAAAACGAGTGGGCCTGTAAGCCGGGTTCTGTACTGCTAGGCAGCTTCCATCATTTATCTAGGCGCAGTGTCACCAAAACGCTCCAACGACCTACCCCCCGGCAGCGGGCGGGCAGCCCTTAATTACCGGTATATTTGGTCTTTCAACTCGCGAGGTGCGCAGCCACGAGTGTCGCCACCGTGCTGGTGGGCTCTTACCCCACCTTCTCACCCTTACCTCTTGCGAGGCGGTTTTTTCTTCCACACTGATATGCCATTGCTGACATCTTCCCATTAAGAAGCGCGATGCCCTATGTTGCCCGGACTTTCCTCTACGTAAACGCAGCGATGGAACGTCCCACTCGTGGCCACAAAGTTAGCATTTTTTGCGAACCTTCGTGAGTTAGCAGAAATGGCTACTATTCCGCACCAAAGCGTTGAATGAAACCTAATTGCAATAGTGGAAACTGAAAATGTTTCACTTCGTCGTCCACTTTATTGTGGCTTTTGCCCCATGCCCAGCCAACTTCAGCAAAAAATGAGTGAAAAAAGAAGTGAACTGCAGGGCCGATGTAATAGACACGGAATGAATTTTCGGGTGTTTCGTAATCGTTGTTTATATAAGTACCACCTGCCAAGGAGATTGCCACCATAGAATTTGTGGTTGCCGAAATTTTCAGGTCGATATTTGCTTGTCCGGCAAAGAAAAACGAATTGTCATCGTTGGTTTCTGTGCTTGTAGTGCCGCCGTTGGCATCTTTTTCAGCATCGTTATCTTTGAGCAGATAGTACAATAGTTGCAAGCCAGAAACACTAATTTGGCCTCCTAATTGGTCGCCATAAGCCCCCAAATTCACATTCAAAATAGTGGGTGTACCCAGGGTTGCACCAATAAAACCGAAGCCACCGTCGGAATAATCAACAGCAGAAGGCACGGCGGGGAGCTTCTGTAATTTGGTCCCTTCGTATCCATTTCCCTTGGGTGCATCGGTATTGGATGTATTTGTGGCAAATTGTGCATGGACCATAAAACTTGCAAACAGCAAAGCGATAATTATCAGATTCTTCATGGGCTGTAATTTATCTTAAATAGTAAATATAAGTCGCTCTTGTTAGGTAGCGGTTTATACATGACGCGCAACTTAATCGTTAGGTTGTAGTTCGGACTTCAGTAGTACAAAAACGCCCTGTCGAAATAGAAATTTCAACAGGGCGTAGCTCGTTTACAAGCCTGAAATTTATTGTTGCCACTCCATCTCTTTTTTGAGATAGGATATGAGTCCTTCTAACTTCCCACTTTGCGATGCCTCAATGAAACTATGAAAACCTGCTTGTATTTCTGTCCAATCTAGGGATTTAGATTTTGGCATTTCTGTATTTTTCAGAGCTTTACGCGCTCTACTTAATAACTGCCTACAATTGTCGGCATGTTTCTCTAATGCGACAGAAATCTCTTCGTATTCTAAATGAAACAATTCACGGAGCATAAACACCCCCCTTTCTGCAGGTGAGAGTTTAGAGCGAAATGTTTTATAAGCTTCAAATAATTCTTGTTCTATTTCCAATCGAAAATGACTAATTGAACTCTTATCGGGTAAAATATCGTGTAAGAGATTCGGGATGCCAACTTCGAGTTTGTTTCGCAACAATTCCTTAAAGTTGATGCTTGCATTCGTAACAGAACGGATAAGATATGCCTTGGTGTTATCTATTTGAGCTGGTTTGTTGCGCAACCATTTAATCAGGGTATCTTGCACAATATCCTCTGCATCCTTTATATCATCAAGGATTCGGAGTGCTACTTCAAACAGTAAAGGGCGGTAATATTCTGCTGCTTGATCCGGGCTCATGCCTATTGGTTTTAAAATGTGATCGTATTTGATTACGCAAAATTTGATATTTTTTTAACACCATCAAATAGGTAAAATCTTGTTCGGTAGTGAATTCCATCTAATGCACAGACTAACAGATAGATACAAGTAAAAAAAAATAAAAAAAAACGCAAGTCATTTACATAGATTTTACTTTTAGACCCATTTATGCAAATATTCGAATTTAAAATGAAATAATGTCCACAAAGTATTGATAGAAATATAATTACAGCCATTTGAGTCTAGCCTTAAAAGTAAGTAATTATTGCAAATACAGCTACTACAACCGAGATTCCTTAAGGGGGAGTGTAAAAGAAAATTCTGTACCAATTCCTATTTCGCTTTTCACTGTTAATTGTCCGTGGTTTCGTTCTACAAATTCCTTACAAAGAATAAGTCCCAAGCCGGA
>JBDKHP010000444.1:0-3398 GCA_039797645.1 Bacteroidota bacterium | reverse complement strand
AGTAAAATGAAAACATACTGCCAAACCAACCAATATAACTGGCCTATTTGGCACTGGGATTACAAACCCGAAGTCGCAAAAAGCTTCGAAATACGCACCTTTCCAACCTGCTACCTAATTGATCCCGACGGAAACCTGAAATTCTCGCCAGCGCCCCTACTCAGTGAAGGATTTCGTGAACAATTCCAACCCATTTTGGATCAGATGCGACGCGATTCTTTCAAAAATCAGGGTGTAAAAAAACAATAACACTGGAAAAATCGACAATCTGAATAAAGTTTAGATACCGTAGCCCATCAAGATGTGTAAAGGGCTAATCCCTTTTTTATTCTATTCAGGTTTGTGTTGTTTTCAGATGCCCTGAAGCTTGAAATACACCAACTATAAAAGCACGCCACCACAGGAACTAGCACTACAAACCAACAATGTAATTCGTGCGAGGTGTATGTTGCAGAACAGCTATTGCAATACAAAAAAATATTTCGGGGGCATAAAATAATCTGTACTTTTAGTGGCGAAATTTTATGCGCATTCGTACCGAGTTCAACACAAAGAGATATACTACCATGTCAGATTTTAAGTACCAAAAACCATTTCCGGTAAAAAAAGACACAACCGAATATCGGTTGCTCACCACCGACTTTGTTTCCACTATCGAGATTGAAGGTCGAAAAGTGCTCAAAATAGATCCACAAGGTTTGGAACTTTTATCGCAAGAAGCATTTGCTGACGTATCTTTCTATCTGCGTCCCAAGCACTTACAAAAACTTGCCGACATTCTCAAAGACGATGAAGCGTCGGACAACGATCGTTTTGTGGCGCATACCATGCTGATGAATCAGGTGGTTTCAGCCGAGGGCGAATTGCCAACGTGCCAAGATACAGGCACGGCGATTGTCGTTGGTAAAAAAGGCGAGGCCGTTTGGACAGGCGTGAACGATGCAGAACACCTGTCGAAAGGTATTTTCGAGACCTTCCGCGACCGCAATTTGCGCTATTCGCAAGTTGTGCCTTTCACCATGTTCGACGAAAAAAACACAGGCAACAACCTGCCCGCACAAATAGACATCTATGCCGAAACAGGCAACGAATACGAATTTCTTTTCATTACAAAAGGTGGTGGCTCAGGCAACAAAACCTTTCTGTATCAACAAACTAAGGCACTCCTCACCGAGGAAGCGCTCACAAAGTTCGTGAAAGAAAAAATCAAAGATTTGGGAACTTCCGCATGTCCTCCCTACCACTTGGCTTTGGTTATTGGGGGCACGTCGGCAGAAGCAACCTTGGCTACAGTTAAAAAAGCATCGGCTGGGTATTACGACCATTTGCCTACCGAAGGTAATGCTGGCGGACAGGCATTTCGCGACTTGGAATGGGAAGAAAAAGTGCTAAAAATTTGCCAAGAGAGCACAATAGGTGCGCAGTTTGGCGGCAAATATTTCGTACACGATGTGCGGGTGATACGTCTGCCGCGCCACGCGGCGTCTTGCCCAGTGGGTTTGGGCGTGAGCTGTAGTGCCGACAGAAACATCAAAGCAAAAATTACAGAAGATGGTATTTTCTTGGAACAATTGGAGAAAAACCCCGCCCGTTTTGTACTCGAAGAAGCACCTCGCATGGCTCCAGCGGTAGAGATTAATCTCGACAGACCGATGGATGAGATCTTAAAAGAACTTTCGAAGTATCCCGTAAAAACGCGTTTGAGCCTCTCGGGAACGCTTATTGTAGCCCGCGACATTGCCCATGCGCAAATCAAAGCCCTACTCGATGCCGGCAAACCGATGCCCGACTACATGAAAAAACACCCTGTGTATTACGCAGGCCCAGCAAAAACTCCAAAAGGCATGGCCTCCGGAAGTTTTGGTCCAACCACAGCGGGGCGGATGGATTCATACGTAGATTTGTTCCAGAAAAACGGCGGCTCTATGATTATGGTGGCAAAGGGAAATCGCTACAAATCGGTGACAGACGCTTGTAAAGAAAACGGCGGTTTTTACCTCGGTTCGATTGGTGGCCCAGCGGCAATTTTGGCAAAACACAGCATCAAATCGGTAGAAATTGTCGATTTTGAAGAATTAGGCATGGAAGCGGTACGTAAAATCACCGTCGAAAACTTCCCCGCCTTCATTATTGTGGACGACAAAGGAAACGACTTCTTTGCAAATTTGTAACAAACACACAAAATATCTGGCCGAGGGTGATTCACTCTCGGCTTTTTTTGTCCTTTTACAAAAAAAACCTCCGATAGCGAAAAAAAATAATTATTAGGAGCGGGAACAAAACTTTTCAAATAAGCCCCGCTGCCGGCTATCCGCTTGTAGTCCTCGCTGGAGGGTGCGATGTCAATAGGCCGCCCGCGTATTTCAATCCAAACCTTTCAAAACCTGATACTTCCGTTCGCCAGCTGTGGGCTACCGCTACTATCCGGGCTAGACCGAACTGCTGTTTTCCAATCCCACGCCGTAGGTTCGGGGGGTAAGTACTTTCGGTTGGCCTGCGGCCATGGGGCAATCTGTACCCATTCTCAGGGTGTTCGTCAGAGCGATGCCCTTGGTTCTCGCACAGCCGTTTTCGGTACGCGACAGCGGCGCACGCGAAGGGGTGGAGGAAGGGCCAATTTCATTAAGTTATGGAATTAACGTTCAGTAAACCGAATTGTGAGTCGATGTTCTTGCAGTACTCATTTGGTATCAGATACCCCACAAAGCACCAAAGCTGCGCAATAACTAGCCTTGGTTGAAGCCCAAGGTGCAATCTGGCAAGGTGCATCACGAGGCACCAAAGAAGCGAAATCCATACGTCAATACTTCGATTTTGAAGCTACTACGCCAATTTCGGGCTTTACAAATTTGGTGGGCGCGGGCTTCGACTTCGCTCAGCCACCTTCTGTTTGGAACGGTTTGGAATTGTGGATGTAGTCTGGCGGTTTTAAACGGGGTGGCAGGGCGACCACAAGGGTCGCCCCTACGGGCGATTACAACGGGCGACCACAAGGGCGATTACAACGGGCGACCACAACGGGCGATCACAACGGGCGATTACAACGGGCGATTACAACGGGCGACCACAAGGGTCGCCCCTACGGGAAACGTCGATTCGCCACATGGCTGGAGGCCAACTGAAAGGGTTTGCCCCGCGAAATTACGGCGTGGGTTTGAAAAGGGGGCATTCGGTCTAGCCCGGATAGTAGCGGTAGCCCACAGCGGCGGGGTGGGTGTGCCAAGTATTACAAGTATCTGAAGTTAAGAACTTTGAAACAAATACGCGCTGTGCCAAACGCACCCTTTGCACTACCATTCCAAGCAAAGCAGATCACCCCAAGACATTCCAAACAGAAGGTGGCTGAGCGGAGTCGAAGCCCGCACCAAACAACGTACGGTGCCAATAGGTCCGGACTC
>JBDKHP010000443.1:0-7763 GCA_039797645.1 Bacteroidota bacterium | reverse complement strand
CCTGCGAACCAAGCATTTCGCTACTCATCCAGGCCTCCACAGGTGTGCCACCCCACGTCGATTGCAAAATCCCGACAGCCACTTGCACATTGGCCTCAATCTCTTTGGCAAAATAATACGCCACTGCCGAAACCGTACGCACCGAAATAGAATCAGCCACTGCCCAAGCTCCACCACTCAAATCAGCTTCGGGCTCAATACTTTTCTGATGCGGCACAACAAAAAAACGCAAATTTTTATTAGCCGCCTGCGGAATTTCAGTTTCAGCCCCCAAAGCCTGCTGCACCTGCCACTCCATATTCGACTGTCCCGATGCCAGCCACACATCGCCAAGCATAACATCATCAAATCGGAGTTCTTGGGTAGAATCATTTTGCAAAAACACACGCAAAGTATAAGGACCTCCAGCCTCGAACTTTGGCAAATAAACCAACCATGTGCCAGCAGTATCTGCCACAATATACGTCCGCGTGCCTACAAAATCGACCCACAACGCAGCATTCGGAGCTGATTTTCCCCACAAGCGCACATTCGCACCACGTTGTAGCACCATGTGCGAACCAAAAATTTTCGGCATCGTAAGTTGCGAAAATGCGCTACAAAAAAGCAAACTAAAAATACAGACTAAGCACCAATTTTTTCTCATTGTAATAATTTTTCACAAAATACACAAACCCGAAGCTCTCTTCGTATCCCCCACCCCATTCGATACATACAAAGCACCAATCCGAAACAAACAAGTCAGTTTCCCTGCGCAAAGCCTCGGTTAATTGAACAAAAAACTTGTTAACCCTAGGGTCACACTACTTCAGCCAGTTTTATGTATCTTGCGATTTCACGACGATAAAATTGCAAAACAAATAGCATAAATAATTAAAAAGCAGACTTATGACAAAATTCACAAGACTAATAAGCAGTTCGATCATACTCGTTTTCTTAGCATTCTACGAGCCAATATTCGCACAGTTAAACAATCCGACCATTTGGTTAAGTCCACTTGTACTTACATTGAAGCATATATTGATACTCGCCAATGCCTCATGGATTTTAATAGAAATCGTACGGATTTTCAAGCAGAAACTCCTTAAACGCTACGATATTTCTTACGAAGACAACCTAAAATCACGCAAACTACATACAGAAATCAACTTACTCGAAAAAGTAATCGTTTTCATTATATTACTCATCACCATCGGCCTAATGATGCTCTCAATCGAAAGCATCCGCAAAGTAGGAATCGGCATCTTTGCATCAGCTGGTGTACTCGGAATCATTGTCGGTTTGTCTGCCCAAAAGATTGTCGGTGCCGTATTGGCAGGCATTCAAATCGCAATTACACAGCCCTTTAGAATAGACGACGCTGTCGTAGTCGAGAACGAATGGGGCTGGATCGAAGAAATCAACCTCACCTACGTCGTCGTAAAAATTTGGGACAAACGCCGTTTGGTATTACCCTCGTCCTATTTCATCGAGAAACCATTTCAGAACTGGACTCGCACCACCGCCGACATAATTGGTTCAGTTTTTATCTACACCGATTATACAATCTCGGTAGAAGCCCTAAGAGAAGAATTAGCAAATATTCTCGCCGATTGTGAACTATGGGACAAGCAAGTAAGCGTAGTACAAGTAACCGACACAACCCATAATTACATGGAAATCAGAATTTTAGTAAGTGCCAAAAATTCACCAACTGCTTGGGATTTGCGCGTATTGGTACGCGAAAAAATGATCGCATTCATCCAGCAAAACTACCCCGAAAGCCTGCCCCGAACCCGAATTAACCTAGAACACCTTGCTCCGACAAAGATCTAAGCACAAAAAAGAGCGGTCTATTCGTAAGTAAACAAAGAATAAAGCCAATCACCCCAAACCAATCGAAAAAATAGAGAACGAAAAAAAATAAAGATAAGGAGCGGTAGCAAAACATTTCAAATAAGCCCCGCTGCCGGCTATCCGCTTGTAGTCCTCGCGTTCGGGAACGAAATCAACTGGAAGCCTTTGTATTTCAGTCGAATACCCTCAGCTTGCCCGCGCCGCATCACACCGCTGTGGGCTACCGCTACTATCCGGGCTAGACCGATCGGCAGTTTTCCAATCCCACGCCGTAGGTTCGCTGGGCTGGTACTTTACTTTGGCCTGCGGCCATGTGGAATTTTATACTCGCTTTTTAATCGAAATTTTACAAATTTGCAAATCGCAAACACTAAGATCGTTCTGACATGAAAACAGGAGACACAAAAAATACAAGCTTACAGATAGGGAGTGCCACAAAAAAGCAACTGAGCAAGGCTCAAATTACTTTAAATAAACTCATTAGCGATATTTAAAAGACTGAAGCTAAAATAGAACGAAAAAAAAAACAACTCGATAAGTTGCTGGATTTTCACAACACCGAATGTGCACCAATATTGGGTGAAATAGCAAAAATGCAGTTCGATTTCGCTTCTTTGTTAGCAAATAGTGAAGCTCCATTCAAACTTGGCAAAAAGCCCCATGAAAAGCTCCAGCAAATAATTCTCGATTTGTGCTCTTGTGCATTTGATGTAATACCTCCTAACGAAGAACAAATTGCATTTCTAAAATTATGGGCGGGCTACACGGACGTAGTTGAAGATGAGGAGGATGAGGAGGATGAAGAAGATGAGGATGAGGATGAGTATGAGGAAGACGAAGATGATATGTATGAAGATCCATCTTTTGAAGAATTCCACAAACAGTTTGATCAATTTTTCGGAGACGGTGCGTCTAATAGCAAGAAGCCAAACCCGAAACTCCTCGACCAAGAACAATCTCAGGAAAAGAGTTTGCGAAGTGTGTATATTTCTTTGGCCAAATTACTACATCCCGACACTGAGTCAGACCCAGAACAAAGGGTAAAAAAAGAAGAGGTCTTAAAAACAGTAACCGTTGCCTACGAAAATAAAGATCTCAAGACCCTATTGCGTTTGGAATTAGAATGGGTACACAATTCAAGCGCAAATCGGGATTCGCTGTCGGATGCCAAACTTGCCACCTATATTGCGACCTTACAGGATCAGCTTAGGGCGCTGAATTTATCAATTAATTTGATACCCCTACATGTGAAGTATGGGCCTATTGCCGAACTTGCCCATATTCCTCACAAACAAGCAATTTCAATATTACAGCAAGATCATTTTCAAGCCGGTGTTCGAAAAACGGATTTAGCGAAATTAGCGTCTGAATTGCCTACAATTAAGAAAAAGAAGGATTATTTGATTTACATCAATAGCGTGTACGATTTTTTGATTGTTGGTGGGGATGAGGATGATGAGGATGGATTTTGGGACGAAGATCCAAGAATAGGGGGTGAGATCTTCGACTTGTTCGCGGACGAATTGGCGCGTCAGTTTAAAAAGAATATTAGGTAAATATTCGAATCTCGAATGTTTCAGGAATACGGAATATTTCTATGTTGCTAATGCGGGAATTGCGGCATGGCCGTAGGCCAAAGTAAAGTGTTGGCCCAGCGCACCTACGGCGTCTAAGAAGGTGCTGCCGTCTCAACTAGCCCGGATAGTAGCGGTAGCCCACAGCGGCGTGATGCCGTGCCAGCAAGCTGATGCGATTCGACTGAAATACAAAGGATTCCAGTTGATTTCGTTCCCGAACGCGAGGACTACAAGCGGATAGCCGGCAGCAGCCCTTACAAATTTTGTTGGGCTACAGCTCCTTATCCTTTTTTTTATTTTTTTATCGGTAGAAGTTCTCCGTGCCTGTGTGTGCTTTTGTTCGTATCGCCCGAAGTTGTCCTGAAAAAGGAGACCTTTGGGTCTTTTTCTTTACCTAGAATCGAGATTTATTTTCAATTCCCCAGCACTCTTTGTGAATAATTAATTGTAAATATATGTATTTCAAGATATTATACTTAGTATAAAGCTATTTCTCAGAATAGTTCCTCGTTTTTTATTTTGTGTTTGCTACCGATGCGAAAAACAATAAGTTTTATCTTTGGTGCTCAGCAACAAACGATGTGGATACACTTTGCCATAATTGATCTTGTTGGGAATTTGCCCCGATGAATGTATCGGATGCTGGAAATGCGATTTTAATACGTGCAAGCCCTTGGCAATGGCGCTTGCGAGAATGGCTTGTTTATAAATTTAAAATTTTGATAGATGATTTTTACCGATACATTGCAAGGAAAATATACAGAACGCCCTCCGGTTTGGTTTATGCGCCAAGCGGGACGTGTGTTGCCATCGTACCTGAAAATTCGTGAACAATATACTTTCCGCGAAATGATGGAATTGCCAGAGGTGGCTGCCGAAGTGACGCTGTTGCCAATTCACGATCTGGGGGTGGATGCTGCAATTCTTTTTTCCGACATTTTGGTGATTCCCGAGGCTTTGGGCATGGAGCTAGTTTGGACAGAAAAAGGGCCTCGTTTTCCGAATCCGCTCAAAGACATAGAAAACCCGTCGGCAACTTTTGCGCACAAACCCGAACGTTTGAAGCATATTTTTGCGGCAATTGATGCGATTCATCGTCAGAAACCCGACGGTACGCCGCTCATTGGCTTTTGTGGTGCGCCTTTTACGACCTTGTGTTATATGGTGCAGGGTTTGGGTACGAACCATACTTTCCCCGATGCGGTAGAGCTTGTCTATAAAAATAAGGCCGAAGCCCACCGTTTGTTGGAGCAAATTACCGAGATGTCTATCGCCTATGCTTTGCAGCAGATTGCGCATGGTATCGACGCTTTTCAACTTTTTGAAACGCACGCCGGACTCATGCCCGAAGATTTATACTTCGAGGTGGCGATGCCCTACGTGCGGCGGATTGCTGCGGCGGTACGTGCTACGGGTACGCCGTTTATCTTCTTGCCCAAAGGTGTGGGCACGGGTTTGGCGAGGCTCACTCCAGACGATGCCGACTTTGTAAGCATAGACTGGCAAACGCCGCTCGCTACGGCCCGCCAAATGCTGAATCCGCTGATTGGCATACAGGGCAACCTCGACCCGCGTTTGCTTTTTGCTGAGCAAGCAACCATTCGCGCTACCTTGGAGACCTACCTCGATTTCGGACGTAGAAACCAAAACTGGATTTTCAACCTTGGCCACGGACTCGTACCGGGTATTCCGTTCGAAAACACCAAGTTTGTGGTAGATTGGGTACACGAACAACAGTGGGTTTAAACATTCTTTTCGGCTACGGGCAGAAAACTCTGCCGAAAGTGATACATTTAGGGCAAGGTTTTCTGAATAACTTATGGACACAAACGACTATAAAACACTTATCATACACTTAAAATCGGCAATTCTACAGAGCCGGTTTGATGCCGCGCGTTTGGCCAACAAAGAGCTTTTGGGGCTGCATTTCCAGATTGGCAAACTTATTGCGCATCGGGTGCAACAAAGCGAATGGGGGGCCAAAATCCTCGATAAAATCTCGAACGATTTGCAAACGGAACTGCCCGGACTTCGGGGTTTTTCAACGGGCAATCTCAAGAAGATGCGTGTTTTTTATAGCGAATGGTCTCCTTACCTCCAAATTGGTTCGTCAGTGACGAACCAATTTGAATCAAATTCTGAAAACGAACAAAATTCCTCACAAACTACAGATGTTCAGATAATTACTAATGACTCTGTAATTGGTTCGTCACTGACGAACCAATTACAACAGGCTTTTTTTTCGATAAGTTTTACGCATCATTATACAATTCTTACGCAAACTGCGAGGCTTGAATCGCGTCTGTTTTATATAGAACAAGCCGCCAGAGAGTTTTGGACTGTTCGAAATTTAGAGAAGAATATGAAGGCAGATTTGTTCGACCAATTGGGGAAACTGCCCAATAACTTCGAGCGCACTCTGCCCGATGCTATCGGGAATAAAGCGGTGAGAATGTTCAAAGACGAATACCTTTTCGACTACATCAACATTGAAGAGGAAGACGATGAGCGCATTTTTGAAACAGAGATCATGCACAACATCAAAAAATTCATCATGAGCTTGGGCAACGATTTTTCATTCATTGCAAATCAGTTCCGAGTATTAGTGCAAGAAGACGAATTCTTCATCGACCTACTGTTTTTTAACCGAAAAATTCAATCATTGGTTGCAATAGAACTCAAAAGAGGTAAGTTCAAGGCGGAATACGCAGGCAAGATGAATCTATATCTATCGGCTTTAGACGAATATGTAAAACAACCGCACGAAAATCCGTCCATCGGAATCGTGCTGTGTAAAGAAAAAAACGACAAGGTTGTCGAATTTGCGTTTCGTGATTTTAACAAAGCGATGGGCGTCGCCACCTACAAAACGAGTCGTGAAATACCCTCTCAATTCAAGGGTGTGTTGCCCAATGTCGAAGATTTTAAAAACCTTCTTGAATAGTTAGTTTCTAATAACCAATGCCTTACAATAGGTTCGTCACTTACGAACCTATTAGCAATACAATAAGCAAACACAAACACCATGCAGATAACACCAGAATTTCTCCACAAATACAATCAGCCCGGGCCTCGCTACACGAGCTATCCTCCGGCCAATCACTTTACCGAAAGTTTTAACGCAGCCTCCCATAGCGAAGCCATCCGACGCTCGAACACCGAACAACCGCAAGCAATTTCACTTTACGTACATATTCCATTTTGTCCCAAATTGTGCTACTTCTGCGGATGTACCACACAAATTGGAGGCCGCGACGAACAAATTGTCCGTTACGTAGATGCAGTGATTCGTGAAATAAACATGACAGCACCGTTGATGGACAACACCCGCCCTGTCACACAAATTCACTGGGGCGGAGGCACGCCAAACTCTATCCCGATGGCGCAAATACGTCGGATTATGGACACGATTTATGCACATTTCACCCTTACGCCCCACGCCGAAGTAGCCATGGAATGCAGCCCTGCCTATCTCGAATTCGAAGACATCGACGAATTGCGCGATATGGGCTTCAACCGCATCAGCATGGGAATCCAGGATTTGCGCGCCGACGTGTTGGCATCCATCAACCGCGACGCACCCAAACACCCCGTCAAAAAGCTGGTCGATTACATGAAAGCCAAAGGTTTTGAGGGCGTCAATCTCGATTTGGTGTACGGTTTACCGCGCCAAACCGTCGATTCATTTCTCGACACGGTGGCAAAAATCGTGGAAATCCGCCCCGACCGATTGGTGACATTCTCCTACGCACACGTGCCGTGGGTGAAAAAAGGCCAAGTCGTGCTCGAAAAATACGGACTCCCCACGCCAGAAGAGAAAATGCAAATGTTGGTGCAATCTATGGAATACCTCAACGCACAAGGCTACCAAACCATCGGCATGGATCATTACGCACTCCCCACCGACAGCTTGGCGCAGGCACTTGCGACAAAAAAACTTCACCGAAATTTCCAAGGATATTGCACCCGCGAAACCACAGGGCAAGTGTACGGATTTGGAGCAAGTTCCATCAGTCAGTTGCAAGGCGCTTACAGCCAGAACCTTAAGGTGACGCGCGATTACATGAATGCCATCGAGGCCGGAAATTTCCCCACCGAACGGGGCTATTCGCTGAGCGTAATCGAGCAAATACGCCGCGACGTAATCAACGAAATAATGTGCAACGCCTTTCTCGATTTCGACGAAATCGCCACAAAATACGACAAACCCACCGACGAAATAAAAGAAATCGTAGCCTACGAGGCCCACAAACTCGACAGCTTCGTAGCCGATTCCCTGGTGAACATCAGTGGCAACCAAATCACCATCAGCGAAGCCGGCCGTCTCATCGTGCGCAACATCGCCATGGT
>JBDKHP010000442.1:0-4457 GCA_039797645.1 Bacteroidota bacterium | reverse complement strand
AAGAGTCCACTCTAAAAAGTATGTTCGCCACGAATGCACGAATTTTTATAATGTATAATACCTTGAATACATGATAGTTATTTTGACGAATATTTTTTTTCAAAGAAAACAAATGCTTTTTAGAGTGGACACTTTCGTACTATGTGATTTTTCCGAATTAAGGGTTTTCTTTTTTTGTGTCAGCCGAAATTGTGGGCTTGGGCAGCGACATTCAAAAATTTCGCTTACTTAATTCCGATGGATTGTGTACTTTTGGGCACGTTTTATAAGAACTGATTTGATGGATATTTCTGTTATTATTTCGCTGCTTAATGAGGATGAATCGATTCCTGAATTGCATGATTGGCTCGTGCAAGTAATGACGGCCCATAATTATACCTACGAAATCATTTTTATCGACGACGGAAGTACGGACAATTCGTGGACGGTAATTCAGCAGTTGGCTGGGGAAAATCCGAATGTGAGGGCGATTAAATTTCGTAGGAATTATGGAAAATCGGCAGCCATTCATTTGGGATTCGAAGCCGCAAAGGGCGATATTGTGATTACAATGGACGCCGATTTGCAGGATAGCCCCGATGAAATTCCTGCTTTTGTTGACATGATGCGCGAGGGAAATTGGGATCTGGTTTCGGGCTGGAAAAAGAAACGTTTCGATCCGGTTTTTACTAAAAATATTCCGAGCAAATTGTATAACTGGACGGCTCGCAGGGTTTCTGGCCTATCGTTGCACGATTTTAATTGCGGATTGAAGGCGTACAAGCTCGATGTGGTAAAAAGTATTGAGGTGTATGGCGAAATGCACCGTTATATTCCTGTGATTGCCCAAAATGCTGGTTTTCGGCGGATTACAGAAAAACCTGTGTTGCACCAGAAACGAAAATATGGTTACTCCAAATTTGGGCTTAGCCGATTTGTGAATGGTTTGCTCGATTTGCTTTCTATTACTTTCATTACGCGGTTTAGCAAGAAACCAATGCACTTTTTTGGCACGATGGGTATTATCTCGGGTTTGTTGGGTGGTTTTATTGTGATGTGGCTTTTGGGCGAGAAACTCTACAAACTTGCCATGCACGAAACGCTTCGCGAAGTGACAGATCAGCCGTTGTTTTATATTGCGCTTACTGCGATTATTTTGGGGGTGCAATTATTCTTGACTGGTTTTTTGGCCGAACTTGTTTCGCGTAGTTCTACCGATAGGAATCATTATTTGGTAGAATCGAGAATCTGAGGGTTTTAATTCGTAAGTAAAGTGTGCTTTTTTTTGTTGAAATTTCGCCTCTTGACGGTCTGAAACAATGTAGCTATACTTATCAATGGTTCAAAACAGCGTTTTTTGGTTTTAAATTTGTCTTTTTTTAAAAGTGATTTTTCTTTAATGCTTTGAAAATGATGTGTTTATGAATCATATTCTTGTTTTAGAACTCGAATGGGGCAGCTGTAATTTATTTTATTTTTTTCTTTCAAATCGTTGCAATATCGAATAGAAGACCGTAACTTTGTATTATCTGAAATGAATCAGATATTTGGCTCTGACATATAATAAGTTATATAAAAGATTTTTTGCGTTTCATGATTGTTTAGTGATTTTTGGTGTGTTTGGCCTCTGTAACAGGAGGCCTTTTTTTTTAGTGCCAAATGGTAACGCATCATTTCAAAGCGCAAAAAGTTGCCTTATTGATTCTGGCGGCCAGTTTATCAATCTCTTACGCATGAATACACCAACTTACGATGTGCTGTTTTTCGATCTCGATGGCACACTTTGGGACTTTGAAGCAAATGCTGACATTGCCCTCGAAATAATATATCTCAAATACGGCATTGCTACGCATTGCCCCCGTTTTCATAAGTTTAGCAAGGTTTACAAACGCGAAAATACCCGTCTTTGGGCTTTGTATCGCAAGGGTTTGGTGCAAAAAACGGAAGTGAGCCACGGGCGTTTTGAACGTACCCTTCGTAGCTTTGGGGCAGATACGACGAAAGTTCCAGAAATTGCCGAGGATTTTTTGGAACAACTTGCCCTGCAAAGTATTTTGCTCGACGGTGCATTAGAGGTACTGGATTATCTTAAAACGAAATACCGCCTCGCTATTATTACAAATGGTTTCGAGGAAGTGCAGTATAAAAAAATGACAGCCTCGGGTTTACTTGCTTATTTCGAGAAGGTTATAACCTCCGAACATGCCAAGGCGTTGAAACCTGCTCGGGCAATTTTCGATTTGGCAATGGCCGAAATGCAGACCACGGCTGACCGTTCCCTAATGATTGGCGACGACCATACGGCAGATATTCAAGGTGCTCGACAATCGGGTTTGGCGCAGGTGTGGCTCACGCGTGCGGCGAAACCTCGGGGGAAGGCGAGTTATGTGATTTCGGATTTGCGTCAATTGCTTACAATAGCTGGTCTTTGAGATCCTTCTCTGCAAAACGGTTGTAGGGCTGCGTGTGACTGGTGTTTTCGTCGGTAATTAGTTTGCGCAGACTTTCAATTTGTCGGGGTGTGCCTAATACAAAGAGTTTGTCTTCGGGCGAGAGTTTAAAATCGGGCGACGGATTGAAGATATAGACCCCGTCGCTGGTTTTGAGGCCAATGATGTTGGCTCCAGAAAAATCGCGAATGCCAAATTCGCGGATTGATTTGTGGATATTGCCAGACGATAACACATCGCACGAAATTTCTTCGAGGTTTACTTCGTCTTGTTTGTGGAGCAAAATACTCTCAATAAACTCTACGATGTCTGGTTGGGCGATGAGTTTGGCCATTCGGATACCCCCAACTTTGTCGGGCATGATAACGTTGTTTGCGCCCCCTCGTTTGAGCTTGGCGTAGGAATGGTCTTCTGAAGCACGCGAAATAATTTGCAACCTTGGGTTTAGTTCGCGGGCTGTAAGTACCACAAATAAATTGTCGGCATCGTTGGGTAATGTGGTAATGAGGGCTTTAGCTTTGCTAATTCGGGCGCGAACCATGGTTTCGTCTTGTATGGCATTGCCTGCCATTACAATCAGATGTGGGTGCGCGGGGATGGTGTCGGTTAGGTTCTCGTCCTGATCTACCACAACCACCGTCATACCCAAGCTCAGCAATTCTTCAGTAGCTTGACTCCCGTTACGGCCATACCCGCAGATGATAATATGGTCTTTTGTTTTTACTAATAGCTGATTCACTTTGTAGTTTTTTAAATAGATTCGTAATTCGCCACTGAACATATACTGCGTAATGGTAGAAATGGAATAGGCAAATATACTCAAACTGGTTACGATTATGAACGAGGTAAACAACCTGCCAGTTTCAGAAAGCGGGTGTATTTCGCCAAAACCTACTGTGGAAACGGTAATAATTGTCATGTACACAGCATCAATGAAGTTGTAAGCTTCTAGGTACATGAAACCAAGTGTGGAAATGCAGAATATCGTAAGAATTGACACAACCATTACGATAACCTGAGGCGATTTTCGAATGCGTCGCCTTATAATCCCGGTTCTATCCATAATATGAAAAATATTTTTAAAGTGTCAAAACCCTGCAAAGTAAACAAAACTAGGTGCTAGTTGCGAATAAATTTGTTGCCGACTGCGCAGAATAGGCATTTGTTTTTCAGACAGTAGTTTTTGTATAACTCGATAAGGGCCTGCGATTCGAAAGAATTCTTGGCGCATAGCCCCAAACTAGCCCAAGTGTTCAGAATCGAATTGCGCTCGGCGGGTAGGGCTTCGAGCCATTCTAAGGCACGGGGCAGCAGTTCGTCTGGTCCTTGAAGTTTTCCGTGGAGGTAGAGTAGGGGACACACAGCGTTTACAACCAGTAATTCAGCAGATTGTTTGCCCAAATGTTTGGATCGTTTGGCGGATTCTTCTTTAAAAGTGTAGTGTGTGAGCCAATATTCAGATACTTCGCAATCGAATAATTGCGTCAGTTGTTTGAGGTCGGTTTCTGCAATGATGCGCGAAAACAAATGCACCGATTTGTAGATAAGGCTCGCAAATTGCGCAATCCGAACCGTGGGAAAATTCACCGGACGCAGGCGCATGAAAGTCCAGTGGATGTGGGCTACCGGGCTTAGGTCGAATTTGGTACGTAAAAAGGCATATTCGGTTTGCAAGCTAGAATAATAGGCATCGTGGGGTAGCGGTTCTTCCAAAAATCCTGCCTGTCCGAATAGGAGTGCTTCTATTTGCAACAAGGAATTGCGGTGTTTGGCCAAGATTCTTTGCGGTAAACTTTTGGCCAACATCTCGAAGGCTTCGTTGTTGACACCAAAACCGAATGAACGCGCCACAAACTGGTAAAAACTCTCTTCCCAATCAGATTGGGTAAGCTCTAACATTCGGTTCAGTACGCCAGATTTGTCGGCGATTCGCTGCACGGCAAGTTTGTCGAACCAAAAACGTTTGGAGAGCGGGTCGAAAAGAGGCAGGAAATCCTGACAAGGTACTTTGCAAGTTGCAGATTTCAG